>JBJTAX010000088.1:0-13331 GCA_046091055.1 Verrucomicrobiota bacterium
TCGCCACGCGCGAGCTCACGGCGGATGTTCGCCAGGTAGGCGCGGAGGATCGGGCGGAGCTGATGGGCCGGACGGGACTTCGCGAGCGCGGCGAGCACGGCGCCCACGCGGTCGGACGAGACCGCTCCGCCCTCGAGGGAAAGGGCGAGGAGGCGCTTGGCTTCGGCTCGGACGGAGGCGGCGGACATCGGAAGAGAAAGGGCTTAGCGGGCGAGCTGCTTGACGGCGGCCTCGTTGAGGCGGCCGCGCTGGGCGTCGTCGAGGTTCTGCTCGAGGACCTTGGCGGCGGTGTCGACGACGAGGCGGGAGACCTCGCCGCGGACTTCGTTCATCATCTTCACGCGGTCGGCTTCGATGGCGGCCTTGGCCTTGGCGATGACCTCGGTCTGGGCGGCCTGGGCTTCGGCGCGGGCGGCCTCGACGACGGCCTTGGCGGAATGACGGGCGTCGGCGAGGATCTTGGCGGCTTCGTCGGAAGCGGCGACCAGCCGGGCTTCGGCCGTCTTCTGCGCGGAAGCGAGCTGGGCTTCGGCGGCGGCGCGGTCCTTCTGGAGCTGCTCGGCCTGACGGATGCGCTCCTCGAGCTGGCCCAGGGCGGGCTTGATGGCGAACTTGTAGAGGACGGCGGCGAGCAGCGCGAAGTTGACGACCTGGACGATCAGGTGGGCCTTATCGACGCCGAAGGAGCCGAAGAGATGGATGATGTCGTCGACGGGGCCGGAAGACCCGGCGGCGGCCTTGGCGGCGTCGGCGGCGAGGAGGGCGGAGAGGAAGGTCATGGTGAGGACTTTGAAAGGAGGGTGGGGATCGGCGCTGGGAAAGAGAAGTGGCGGGCCCCTCGCGGGGCCACGCCACGTGACCGGTTACTTCGCGAGGAAGATCGCGTAGAACGCGACGGCTTCGGCGAGAGCCATGCCCAGGATGGACTGGACGAGGATCTTGCCGGACGCGTCGGGATTACGACCCACGGACTCGACGGCCTTGGCACCGACGAGACCCACGCCGATGGCGGCGGCGAGACAGCCGGCGGCGGCGGGGAGGGAACCAGTGATTTCAGCGATGATCAGGTTGTTGTGTTGTTTGGTTTTTCCTTGGCACGCCGCCGGGGGACTCCCGGCAGGTCGCGCGCCTCGAAAGCGAAAAAGGTCAGTGGGCGTGCGCCTCGTCGTGGCCGCCTTCGTGGTTGCAGATGAGGCCGATGTACACGGCGGAAAGCAGCGTGAAGACGAAGGCCTGGATGAGGCCGACGAGGACTTCGAGCAGGCCCGCGACGGCGGGGATGACGTACGGGGCGATGCCGCCGAGCGCGTGGATCAGGTTCTCGCCGCCGAAGACGTTGCCGTAGAGTCGGAACGAAAGGGAGATGAGGCGGAAGGCGATGGAGACGACCTCGATGCCGCCGACGCCGAGGAAGATGAAGCTGAGCATGACCCACATCGGGAAGCTCAGCTCCTTCTTGTCGGCCTTGTTGCCGAACAAATCGAAGATCAGCACCTTGAAGCCGGCGTAACGCAGGACGAAATAAGTCCAGGCGACGAAGGAGATGACCGACAAGGCCAAGGTGGTGTTGAGGTCGGAGGTGGCCGGGCGGATGGCGTCGAGCCAGTGGCCGTCATGCTGGTACTTGATCGTGCCGACACCGGGGAGCAGGCCGCTCCAGTTCATCAGGAGGATGAAGACAAAGAAGCCGCAGAGGGTCGGGAAGACCTTGCCGATCATGCTCTTCCCGACGATCGGTTCGAGGGCGTCGCGCAAGCCTGAGGCCATGTTCTCGACCAGGGCCTGACCCTTGCTCGGGACGATCCTGGGGGTGCCGACAAGGACGCGGATGGCGAGGATGATGAGGGCCGTGAGGATCCAAGTGGTCAGGATCGAATTGGAGACCGGGATACCGCCGAACTCGAAAAGGTCGGTCGCCTTAGGATTGACGCCTTCCTCGCTAGCAAGAACGAAGGCCGGGGCCAGGAGACTGAGGAAGAAAAGAGGGCGCATTTAGACGCAGGAACCGATTGGTGAACGATTCCGTGAAGAATGGTCAATCCCGCGAGCACCCCCCGCCCCAGAGTAAGCACCCAAGGATATCCCTATTAGGCGGGCTTATCCTATCCGGCCTTCAAGGCGAGAGCCGCACGATCTCCCAAGCCCCCGACTTAAGGGTGTATCGGAACCGGTCGTGCAGTCGGTTGGTCCGTCCCTGCCAGAACTCGAAACTCGTCGGAATCAGGCGATACCCACCCCAATGCGGCGGCTTGGGCACCTGGCCTTCGGCGTGCTTGGCCTGCAACGCAGCGAGTCGCGTCTCCAGGACCTGCCGGTCAATGATGACATCGCTTTGGTCGGAGGCCAAGGCGCCTAGCTGACTCCCGTAGGGGCGACGGGCGAAATAGGCCACCGATTCTTCCTCAGAAGTTTTTGTCAATGAGCCAGTTATGTGAATCTGTCGCTCCAGGGCGAACCACGGGAAAAGCAGGGCCACCCGGGGATTCGCCGCGATTTCGGCGCCCTTCTTGCTGGAGTAGTTCGTAAAGAAGGAAAACCCCCGCTCGTCGGCGGCCTTGAGCAGCACGGTCCGGGAGGAGGGAAATCCGTCCAAGCCACAGGTCGACAGCACCATCGCATTCGGCTCCACCACCCCGGCGGCCTTGGCCTGATCGAACCAGGCCTTGAACTGGACCAACGGATCGGCGCGCAGTTCGTGGCGGTCAAGGCCGTGGGCGGCGTACTCTTTGCGGAAATCCGAAAGGTCCATGGCGGCATCCTAAAAGAGTCGGACCGGCCTGCAAGCGTTAGCACCCTTCCCTCTCGCCAGCCCGATGCCCGGCTCCAACTTAGAGGGCGTGAATCTGGTGCTCATCACCGCCGACGAAGCCCAGAACGGGCTGAGCCCCGACGACCCGCGCGCCCGCCACCTACGCGAGACGGTCGGGCTCGGGCTCGGCGGCACGTTCCATGTCGGCATCGAGGACGGCCTGCGCGGCATCGCGACCATCGCCGCGCTCGCGCCGAGCCTCACGTTCACGGTCGTCTGGGAAAAATCCGCGCAGGCCCGGCTGCCGCTCACCGTGCTCGTCGGGCTCCCGCGTCCGCAGACTGCGAAGAAGGTCCTGCACGACCTCGCGAGCCTCGGCGCCGCGCGCCTCGTCTTCTTCGGGTCGGCGAAAGGCGACCCGGGCTACCTCACGAGCTCGCTCTGGAAAGACGGCGAATGGCGCGAGCATGTCCTCAAGGGGACGGAACAGGCCTGCTCGACGCTCGTGCCGGAAGTGACCCGCGTCGGCTCTCTCGCCGAGGCCGTCGCGCTCCTCGCGGGCGACGCCTGGAAGCTCGCGCTCGATCCGTACGTGGCGACCGGTGCGCCGGAACGTTCCGCGCCGGCGACCTCCGCCGTGCTCGCGATCGGACCCGAACGCGGCTTCGCCGACGCGGAGCGCGCGACGCTGCGCGACGCCGGCTTCGGCTTCGCGCACCTCGGCGACCGCATCCTGCGGGTCGAGGCCGCGGCGCTCGTCGGCGGCGCGCTCATGCTCGCGCAGCTGCGCGCCGGGGAAAAACACCGGCCGCTCGGCGGCTGATCACTCCGCGGCCAGGCGGACGAGGACCGAAGCCGCCGGCTGGCCTTTGCCTTTGCCGATCACCTTGCGCAGCTTCCAGCCCACGGGGACCGGGACCTCGAAGCCGCCGGGCGCCTCGAGGATCACGCGCACGTGCGCGCCTTCTTCCGCATAGCTCACCGCCGTCGCGGCGATCTCCGCGCCCTTGGTCTGCCAGAGTTCCCACGGCGGGTCGGCGAAGACCAGGTCGAAGCGGCCCGCCGCCACGCCGGGCTTGGTCGCGTCGCCGGTGACCTTGGTGAGCGGCAGTTCCGCGAGGCCCATCGACTTCGCGACCGCGGCCGCGTTGGCCGCGAGCTCGGCGCCGATGCGCTGGTCGACGCACGTCGCGCGCAACGCGCCGCGGCTCAGCGACTCGAGGCCGTAGGCGCCGGTGCCGGCGCAGACGTCGAGGACCGCCGTGCCGGGGACGAACGCCGCGAGCGAATTGAAGACCGCTTCGCGGATGTAATCCGTGGCCGGACGCACGCCGCCCTGCGCGGGGACGCGGAGCGGGATGCCTCGGGCGATGCCGCCGGTGACGCGCATGGCTTCAAGTTCGCGCGCCGGCGCGGAAGGTCAACGGCGTTCGGCGCCGAGGACCTGCCGTTCGGGCGACCAGCAGGTGGTGCGTCCGCCGACGTCTTCGCGGACGAGCGGTTTCTTCGAGCGCGGACAACGGCCGCCGTCCTTCCAGCGATGGTTGAACAACCAGGAGTCAGGCGGGTCGGACCAATCCTTGCCGATGACCTCCATCGCCTCGGCGCAGACCTCGCGCAACGTCGCGCGCAGCTTGCGGACGGACTTCGGTCCGAACGATCCCGCCTTGGCCTGCGGATGGAAGCCGGCGCGCCAGAGGACCTCGTCGGCCATCCAGTTGCCGATGCCGGGGAAACGTTCCTGCATGAGGAGCACCGGCTTGATCGCCGTGCGCGCGCGGCGTCGCAGGAAGACCTCGACGACGCCGACGGTGAACTCCGGCGAAAGGATCGCCGGCGGGATCTTCGCCCACCACGGCGGCACGCCGTCGCCTTGCCAGAACTGGACACGCCCGAACTGCCGCGGGTCGACGAAGACCAGCTCCTTGCCGCCGGTCATCGTCAGCTTGAAATGGTCGTAGGGCGTCGGCTCCCGGTCCGCATCGCCCGCCTCGAGACGGCCGGTCATGCCGAGATGCACGCCCAGCCAGGCGCCCCCGGAGAAGCGGAAGGCCATCTGCTTCGCGGCGGCGAAGGACTCGACGAGTTTGGCTCCCGCCAAGGCCTTGGTCAGCGCCGCCGGGGCGATCCCCCGGCCGATGCGTGCCTTCGTATTGAGATGAACCGCCGCCACCTTGCGGCCGCGGCCGGCATCCCAGCGGCGACGGAAATATTCGACTTCGGCGAGCTCGGGCATCGGCCGACAGCGTGCGGATGCCCGGGCGCCACGCAAGCCGCGCGGGTTTTCCGCTGGTCTCCGCAGCCGGCCGCGTTTGAGTATCCCTCATGCACCCGGCCGACCCCGCGCGATACGCCCGTCTGTCTTTCCAGGCCCGTTGCGGCCGGTCGGGTCTGCACCTCCCGAAGGTCTCCCTCGGCCTCTGGCACAACTTCGGGAGCGTCGACGATTACGGCAACGCCCGCGCGATCGCCCTGCGCGCCTTCGACCTCGGCGTCACGCACTTCGACCTCGCGAACAACTACGGCCCGGCGCCGGGTTCGGCCGAGGAGACCTTCGGCCGGATCCTGCGCGAGGACCTCGGCGCCTACCGCGACGAGCTGATCGTCTCCACCAAGGCCGGGTACACCATGTGGCCCGGGCCGCACGGCGACTTCGGCTCGCGCAAATACCTGCTTGCCTCCCTCGACCAATCGCTGAAGCGGATGGGGCTGCCGTACGTCGACGTCTTCTACAGCCACCGGCGCGACCCGCACACCCCGATGGAGGAGACGATGGGGGCGCTCGCCCAGGCCGTCCGCTCGGGCAAGGCCCTCTACGCCGCCATCTCCAACTATAATCCCGAAGATACCGCGCGCGCCTGCGCGCTCCTGCGCGAGCTCGGCACGCCGTGCGTGATGCATCAGCCCAAGTACAGCCTCTTCGAGCGCACCCCCGAGGCCGGCTTGCTCGACGTCGTGGAGAAGGAAGGCCTCGGCTGCGCGGTCTTCTCGCCGCTCGCGCAAGGCATGCTCACCGACCGTTACCTGCAAGGCATCCCCGCCGACGCGCGAGCCGGCAAGCCGCACGGCTACCTGCGCCCCGAGCAGCTCGACGCGGCACGGATGGAGAAAGTCCGCCGCCTCGCGGAGGTCGCAGCCGAACGCGGCCAGCCGCTCGCGTCGATGGCGCTCGCCTGGGTGCTGCGGGATCGCCGCGTGACCTCCGCCATCATCGGGGCCAGCAAGGTCGCCCAGCTCGAGCATTGCGTGGCCGCGGCTTCGTCCGCGCCGTTCGCCTCGGATGAACTCAAGCGGATCGAGGCCATCCTCGCCGGCTGAACGCACTCCGGGGTTGTGCCGCCGGACTCCGCCCGCAAGGGTGAGGCCATGACCGCCGGCGCCGCCCTGCCCTTCAAGATCAGCGTCCTCGTGTTCATGCACGACGAAGCCGGGCGCCAACTGCTCATCCAGCGGACCAAGGCCCCCAACCTGGGCTGCTGGAGCCCCGTCGGCGGCAAGCTCGAGACGGCCACGGGCGAGTCGCCCTTCGAATGCGCCGTGCGCGAGACCTTCGAGGAGACCGGCGCGCGGATCACGACGGCGGACCTGCACCTCTTCGGGATGATCTCCGAGAAAGGCTACGAAGGCCGTTCGCACTGGCTCATGTTCCTCTTCGAGTGCCGGAAGCCGTTGCCGGGACTCCCCGCGGCGATCGACGAGGGGAAGTTCGGCTTCTTCGCGCGCGACGAACTGGCGCGCATCGCCATCCCTGAGACGGACCGCACCCTCCTCTGGCCCGTGTACGACGAACATCGCCGCGGGTTCATCGCCTACCGCGCCGAATGCGATCCCGGCCGTCCCTTGGAGATGATCGTCGAGGAGACGCGCGACCGGCCCAACCTGGACTGACGATGGACGCCGCGGGAGCCGAAGCCGAATTCAAGCGGACCAACCGCAAGCCGGCGTATCCGATCGGCGAGGAGCTGCGCGCCTACCTCTCGCGCGAAGGCCGCGAAGTCCCCCTGCCCGTCTCGTACGCCCAGCTGCGCCAGTTCACCGCGGCGATGCCCCTGCTGGAGCGCGGCAAGGACACGCTCTGGGAGACCGTCGCGTATCCGCCGGAGGAGATGGGCCGGCTCTCGCAGGGCCTGCTCGAGACCTACGCGCTCCTGCGCGGCGAAGGCGGCATGAAGGTCTTCAGCCACGTCTACGTCGACCGGGTCGACTTCTGCTCCTTCGGCAACTCCCAGCCCTTCCGCGTCCGCATCGTCAACGCTTACAACGAGAACCACGACTACTTCTACGTGAAGGTCGGCGACGCCTCGCGCGTCTGCGGGCTGGAGCTCGAGCACCTGCTCTCGCCGAACCGCATGCTCTACCTCACCTGGGGCGAGACGCTCGTCGAGGAGCACGTCACCGGCATCCCGGGCGACGTCTTCGCCGAGAAATGGCTGCACGCCGACGGCCACCACCCGGTCCGCCTCGCCAAGGAGCTCATCAAATTCGAGGAACGCTGCCTGGTGCGCCTCCTCGGCGACATGCGCGCCTACAATTTCGTCATCGCCGTCACGCCGGACTTCGACGCGACCGCCATCCGCGTGCGCGCCATGGACTTCGACCAGCAGAGCTACGACGGCCGCCTGCGGTTCTATCTCCCCGGCTCGTTCAAGGAGAACCGGCCGTTCGCCCAGCTCTGCGCCAAGCACATCAACGCCGCCTCGGCCGCCCAGTACCGCCGCGAGGAGCAGTCGCTCATCCACCGCCGCCACCTCGCCGCGCCGGACCGGGTCAAGGACCTCCTGGCCGCCATGCGGGCCAATCCCCTCACCGGCGGCGAAACGGCGAGGGAGCTGGCGGACGGTCTGGCGGAATACCACCGCGATCCGGCGTTCCGCCAGCACGCCGACATGGCCGGGCTGATCGGCGAGAGCCTCGCCCGGCTCGACCGGGTCCTCCGCTCTTAATAGTAAGCGCTGGACAGGACGCGCGCCGGGCGGGCAAACTCCGAGGCCTGCGATGAGCGACTCCTTAAGGCATGAATGCGGCATTGCCCTTGTCCGGCTGACCAAGGACCTGAAGTGGTACCAGGAGAAATACGGCACCCCGCTCCACGGCTTCAACCAGCTGTTCCTCCTGATGGAGAAGCAGCATAACCGCGGCCAGGACGGCGCGGGCATCGGTTGCGTCAAGATCGGGGCCGAGAACGGCGAAGCCTTCCTCTTCCGCGACCGCGAGATCGGCGCCCAAGGCCTCACCCAGATCTTCACGCGCCAGATCAAGGCCTACTCCGACAAGATGCGCGAGGCGGTCATCGTCCCGGAGTTCCCCGAGACGGTGAAGCGTCACTTCGACTTCGGCGGCGAGCTCCTGCTCGGCCACCTGCGCTACGGCACCTCGGGCAGCTTCGATTCGGTCTCCTGCCACCCTTACGCCCGGAAGTCGATCTGGCCGACGCGCAACCTGCTCGTCGCCGGGAACTTCAACCTGACCAACACCGGCGAGCTCAACGCCTCGCTCACGCAGCGCGGCGCGCACGTCATCTACTCCACCGACACGCAATCCATCCTCGAGGAGATCGGTTTCTGGCTAGACGAAGAACACGACCGCCTCTTCAAGGCTTTCAAGGACCAGGGGCTCGAAGGCGCCG
The DNA here is from genome assembly GCA_046091055.1 of Verrucomicrobiota bacterium. GTDB lineage: Bacteria > Verrucomicrobiota > Verrucomicrobiia > Opitutales > UBA953 > UBA953. The sequence continues at coordinate 8,376 of JBJTAX010000088.1, forward strand.
GGCTGCAGGCCGAGATCTCGAAGCACATGGACATCGGCAACGTCCTGCGCCGCGCCGCGAAGCACTGGGACGGCGGCTACGCCATCGCCGGCCTCGTCGGCAACGGCGACAGCTTCGTCATCCGCGACCCGAACGGCATCCGGCCGTGCTGGTATGTCCGCACCGACGACCTCATCGCCGTCGCTTCCGAACGCGTGGCGCTGATAACCATCGTGGGCGTCGCCCAGGAGGACGTCCATGAGCTGCCGCCCGGCTCCGCGCTCATCATGAAGGCGGACGGCCGCCATGCGGTCGAGTCCTTCCACGCCCCCGGCGAGACGCGCCACTGCTCGTTCGAGCGCATCTACTTCTCGCGCGGCAACGACCCCGAGATCTACGCCGAACGCAAGGCCCTCGGCGCGGCCCTGGCCGACGACGTGCTCGCGCAGATCCGGGACGACCACGACCACGCGGTCTTCTCCTACATCCCGAACACGGCGGAGATCGCCTGGTACGGCCTGATGGAGGAGCTCCGCAAGCGCCGCCGGGCCCAGGTCCGCGAGCAGCTCGTGGCCGCCCGGCGCGCCGGCCGGCTCGACGACGAGCTCATCGACAAGCTCGTGCTCGGCGGCTGGCCCCGCGGGGAGAAGGTCGCGCTCAAGGACGTGAAGCTCCGCACGTTCATCTCGCAGGAGAAGAACCGCATGCAGATGGCCTCGCACGTCTACGACATCTCCTACGGCACGGTCCGCGCCGGCGACACGCTCGTCTGCGTCGACGATTCGATCGTCCGCGGCACGACCCTGCGCCAGTCCATCCTCCGCATCCTCGCCCGGCCCAACCCGAAGCGCATCGTGATCGCCTCGACGGCGCCGCAGATCCGCTACCCGGACTGCTACGGCATCGACATGTCCGAGATGGGCAAGTTCCTCGCCTTCCAGGCGGCCGTCGCGCTCTGCAAGGAACGCGGGAAGGGCGACCTGCTGCGCGAGGTCTACGAAGACTGCGTGGCGCAGGCGAAGAAACCCGTCGCGGAGATGAAGAACCACGTGCGCCGCATCTACGACGCCTTCACGGAGGAGGAGATCGCCGCCAAGGCCGCCGAACTGGTCTACCCGACGAAGAGCGGCTGGAAGGGCGAGCTGGTGCTGGTCTTCCAGAAGATCGCCTCGCTGCACAAGGCCTGCCCGACGAGCCGCGGCGACTGGTATTTCACCGGCGACTACCCGACCCCGGGGGGGCTCGGCGTCCTCAACCAGGCATACGTCAACTACTGGGAGAAGCGCGAAGGTCGCTCCTACTGATCAGGCATAGAGACGGAACGACGCGGTGCGCGCCCTGAAGGCCGCCGCATCGCCGTCCCAACGGCGCATCCAACGGGCGAGGTCGATGCGCGCGCCCTGCGTGCGCAGTTCTTCGAAGAACGCCTCGCTGCCGAGGTGCTTGATGAAAAGTTCGCGTTTGGCCGCGCCGAGGCCGGCGAACGGGTTCGGCGCCCAGACGCAGGCCTGCTTCAGCATGTGCAGCGAGATCGCGGTGGGGCGGAACGCGGCGTAATCCGTGATGGCGAGGTAGACGCCCTGCGTGCCGTCCGCGAGCTGCTGCGGCTGGAGCGCGAGGCCGGGGACGGCGGCGCCCAGCGCGGCGACGAGCTCCGCGGCCTTGCGGCGGGGATAAGTGAGGAAGCGGAAATTGCGGCCGGCGCCGGCGGAATGGCTGAACCCGGAATCCATGCAGCCGAGCCCGGTCATGGCGTAACCCAACGCGGCCTTGGCGCTGTCGATCATCGGCGAGGTCGGCGTCCAGTTCAGGCCGGTGAGGTTCCAGGTCATCGAGCGGCGCCAGCCGCGCATCGCGACGACGTCAAGCCGGCCGCGCCGACGCGTCGCCTCGTCGAGCTCGAGCACGCCCGGCGTGGCGACCGCCCAGCGGGCGATCTCCCCGATGGTGAGGCCGTGCACGTAGGGAGTCTCGTAGGCGCCGACGTAGCTGCGCCATCGGCGGTCCAGGAAAGGCCCGTCGACCTTCTCGCCGCCGAGCGGATTGGGCCGGTCCAGGACCACCACGAGCGGCGGCCGCGGCAGCGAGAAGCAAGCTTCGATGACGTAGCGCATGCAGCTGACGTAGGTGTACGATCGCGCGCCGATGTCCTGGAAATCGATCACCACGGCGTCGAGGCCGGCCAACATCTCCGGGGTCGGCTTACGCGTCGCGCCGTAAAGGGAATAGACCGGCAGGCCGGTTCGCCCGTCCTGGGCGTGGCCGACGGAAGCATCGGCCTTGGCAACGCCGTCGAGGCCGTGCTCAGGGCCGAAGAGCTTCACGAGCCTCACCCCGGGGGCGCGCGCAAGGACGTCGGCGGTGCGCTGGCCGAGGCCGTTGACGCCGGCGCGATGGGTGACGAGACCGACGCGCATTCCTTGCAGGCGGGCGAAGCCTTCGGCCGCGAGGACGTCGATCCCGAGCATCACCCGGCCGGTCGGCGCGCCACCGGAGGGAGCAGGCCGCACGGAAGGCGCGCTGACGGAACCGCCGCCGCCACCGGCGCAACCGGACAGAGCGTAAGCGCCCAGCGAACCCAAGGCGCTGAGGTGAAGGAAGTCGCGGCGGTCCATGGGGAAGCAGTGTCCGCATCATCGGCCTTTCGCCGAGCGGTTCAAAGTCCGAAATCGAGAATCCGTTTGCAGGCGACGGCCCCCGCCGACACGTTCCCGTCATGCGCGTCGCCCTCCTCGGTTCCGGTCGCGGCTCCAACGCCGACGCGGTCCTCCGCGCCCAGGCCGAAGGACGGCTGGGCAAGGCCAAGGTGGTCGGGGTCTGGTGCGACGTCCCGACCTGCAGGATGCTGGAGCTCGGCCCGAAGTACGGCGTCCCCGCCCGCTTCCTCGACACCGGCCCGTTCAAGACGAAGTTCTCGCCCGAACGCGAGCAGGCCTGGGCCGACGCCCTCAAGGCCGCCCGAGTCGACCTGGTGGCGCTCGCCGGCTTCATGCGCGTGATCAAGGCCCCGCTCCTCGACGCCTTCCCCGGCCGGATCATCAACCTCCACCCGAGCCTCCTGCCGGCCTTCCCGGGGCTCGATGGCATCGGCCAGGCGTGGAAAGCCGGCGTGCCGGAAGCCGGCTGCACGGTCCACTGGGTCACCGCCGAGATCGACGGCGGCGCCCACCACGGCCAGACGCGCGTCGCCCGCGAGCCGGCCGACACCCTCGAGACCTTCGCGCAGAAGATCCACGCGGCCGAGCACGCCTTGCTGCCCGAGGTGATCGCCCGCCTGAGCGAGACGCTTTCCTGATGATCGAACTGAAGTGCCCCATCCACGAAGACATGGTCCAGCCGTTGGAGGATCATTTCTGCGAACTCACCCGCTCCTCCTGGATGCTCTTCCATGAAGGCCCCGGGAAACCTCACTTCGTGATGGGCTACTTCGAGACGAAGCCGGAGGCCGCCGAAGCCTGGGCCGGACTGCGCAAGGCTTTCAAGAAGCTGCCCGAGGCCTACGACGAGACCGTCCTGGCCGACAAGGACTGGAAGGAAGCCTACAAGGAGCACCTCAAGCCATGGGACCACGGACGCCTCCAATGGGTACCCGCCTGGATGCGCGGCCGGCACGCCGTCCCGGCCGACGCCGCGGTGATCTGGTTCGACGCCGGCCTGGCCTTCGGCACCGGAGACCACCCGACGACCCGCCTGTGCGCGATCCGCATGCTGGACTTCCTCGAGACGCATCCCGCCACGCAGGTCTCCGTCACGGACGCCGGCTGCGGCTCCGGCATCCTCGCCCTCTCCGCCGCCAAGCTCGGCTGCGGCCGCGTCGCCGGTTTCGACCGCGATCCGGAATCCGTGCGCGTGAGCATCGCCAACCGCGAGGAGAACGGCATCGCCGCCGACGCGGACGGATTCCCACACGCCGGCCTGGAAGAAGGCTTCCGCCTGACCGGCCGGGCCGACGTCGTGCTGGCCAACATCATCAGCGACGTCCTCTGCATCTACGCCGACGATCTCGTCGACTCCGTCAGCCCCGGCGGCGTGCTCGCCCTCACCGGCATCCTCGCGAAGGAGCAGGACGCCGTCCGCGCCCATGTCGAGGCAAAGTGCCAGGCCGCCTGGGGCGCCGGCACCCGCGCCGATGGCCGCATCATGGGCGAGTGGAGCGACGTCGCGCTGTTCCGTCCGCTCTGAGGATTTGCGTCCGCCCCGGCGTCGCCCAACCTGATCCGCATGCACGAGACCGCCGCCCAACGCATCCGCTACGGACGCTTCATCGCCCAGGGCTTCGGCGTCTTCTGCCTGCTGATGGCCCTCAACGAGCTGCTCGGCGGCCTGAACCTCGGCTTCGCCCGGATCCCGCCGCGCTGGGATCCCGCGGTCGTGACCTTCCCCCGCGCCCTGCGCGCCGAATCCTGGTTCCTCATCGCCTACGCCGGCCTGCTCTTCCTGCCGTGGCGCCGCATCGCTTCGCCGAAGGCCTGGAACCGGCTCTTCGTGGTGCTCTGCGTCGCCTCGCTGATCTTCGCCTTCACGATGATCTCCGAAGTCATGGCCAAGAACTACGTCGCCCAGGCCGCGGGCATGAAGGCGCGCATCCCGGTCTTCCAGGCGATCCTGCTCTTCCTCTGCCTCGGCCAGATCCCGCTCGAACTCTTCAGCCGCAAGCCGGAGCTGCTCGACTGCTCAGAGGGAGGCGTGCAAGGCCTCGGCGCGCCGCATCGCTTCCTCGAGCGTCGGCGCGGTGACGGTGACATGGCCCATCTTCCGGCCCGGAGCGGCCTTGCCCTTGTCGTAGAGGTGCAGCTTGGCGGAAGGGTCGGCGAGGACCTTGGTCCAGTCGGGCTCCTGCCCGTTCCGCCAGACGTCGCCGAGGAGGTTCACCATCGCGGAGGGCGCGAGCGGCCTGGTGCCGCCGAGCGGGAGTCCGCAGACGGCACGGACGTGCTGTTCGAACTGGCTGGTCTCGTGGGCGTCGAAGGTCTGGTG
>JBJTAX010000089.1:0-3306 GCA_046091055.1 Verrucomicrobiota bacterium
CGACGTCGAGAACGCCGCGCACGGCTTCGTGACCTTCAAGACCGGCCAGGTGCTGACCCTGCAGGTCTCCTGGGCCGAGATGATCAAGCGCGAGGAAGTCTCCGTCGTCTTCCAGGGCACCAAGGCCGGCGGCAAGGTCGAACGCCTCTTCGGCATCGACGGCCTCGACAACACCGCGATCGACACCTGCGAGCTCTACGTCCAGGAGAACGGCAACAGCGTGAACCGCGCCATCGTCACGCCCGCGTGCGAGGACATGGGCCGCATCGCCTCCGCCGCGAACTTCATCGAGTCGATCGAAGGCCGCGCGAAGCCCCTGAACACGCCTGAGCAGGCCTACCGCCTCATGCAGGTCATCGACGCCATCTACGCCTCGGCGAAGACCGGCAAGCCCGTCTCCCTCTGATCACCACACCTATGGCATCCCTCAATCGCAAACTCCGCATGGGCATGGTCGGCGGCGGCCGCGGCGCCTTCATCGGCGGCGTGCACCGCATGGCCGCGGCCCTCGACGGCAAGATCGAACTCGTCGCCGGCGCGTTCTCCTCGGATCCCGAGAAGTCCCGCCTCTCCGGCCAGGACCTCAACCTCGAACCGTCCCGCGTGTACGCCTCGTACGCCGAGATGGCCAAGGCCGAGGCGAAGCGCCCGCTCGGCGACCGCATCGACTTCGTGTCGATCGTCGCCCGCAACGACCTGCACTACCCCGTGGCCAAGGCCTTCCTCGAGGCCGGCATCCACGTGATCTGCGAGAAGCCCCTCGCGTTCTCCCTCGCCGAAGGCAAGAAGCTCCACGCCATCGTCAAGAAGAGCGGCCTGGTCTTCGCGCTGCTGCACAACTACACCGGCTACCCGATGGTCAAGGAAGCCCGTGACTTCGTGGCCGCCGGCAAGCTCGGCAAGATCAACAAGGTGCTCGTCGAATACCCGCAGGGTTACGCCATCGGCGCCTTGCAGTCCGGCAAGATCCAGAAGATCGCCAACTGGCGCATGGATCCGAACTGCTCCGGCGTCTCCAACTGCGTGGGCGACATCGGCACGCACGCCGAGAACCTGGTGCAGTACGTCACCGGCCTCGAGATCCAGGAGATCGCCGCCGACCTCAGCACCTACATCCCCGGCCGCCTGCTCGACGACGACGCCAACATGCTCGTCCGCTACAAGGGCGGCGCGAAGGGCGTCCTGCACGCCTCGCAGATCTCCACCGGCGACGAGAACAACCTCAACCTCCGCGTCTACGGCACCTTGGCCTCGCTCGAGTGGCACCAGGAGCACCCGAACGAGCTGATCGTGAAGTACCTCGACCAGCCCCGTCAGGTGCATCGTCGCGGCAACTCCTACAACGGCGATGCCTGCAAGAAGTATACGCGCACGCCGTTCGGCCACCCCGAGGCCTTCATCGAGGCGTTCGCCAACATCTACCGCGCCGCCGCCGAAGCCATCACCGACCGGCTCGAAGGCCGCAAGGCCCCGAAGGGCGGCTACGACTTCCCGTCGATCGACGACGGCGTCACCGGCATGGCGTTCATCGAGGCCGCGGTGAAGTCCTCGAAGGGCAACGCCCGCTGGACCAAGCTCGACGTCTGAACCGTCCGCCAGTCGCTCACGAAGGCCCCGGCTCCCGGGGCCTTCTTATTTATTCAGCCACCAGAGGCTCGCGTTCAGCACGGTGGCGAAGGCGACCCAGAGCAGGTGCGGCACCTGGAGCAGGGCCGCGACGCGGTGCTGAGGCCAGAGCTGGCGGATCCAGAGGACGAGCAGGATCAGGTAGCCGAGGATGTCGATGAGCGCCAGGTCCGGACGATGCAGTCCGAAGAACAGCAGCGACCAGAGCGCGTTCACCAGCAGGATGATGAAGAAAGTGCGTCGCGCCTGACGGTCCTCCCACGCGGCGTGGGCGGCCCACGCCATGAGCACGTAGAGCGTCGACCACACGGGCCCGAAGACCCCGTTGGGTGGATTGAAGGAGGGCTTGGTCAGCCCGGCGTACCAGCCCTTGATCTCGGGCCTCGTGGCGGCGGAGCCCAGGCCGCCGACGGTCAGGCAGAGGGCGATGAGGCCGATGAGCCGCCAGGGGAATCCGGGGTTGCAGCGGGCGTGCCGCTCACGGGCCAGGTCGGCGAGGCTCGGTTCCATGGCTGCATTCTCGACGGCGATGCCCCCATGGCAAGGCCAGGGGAGGAGTCCGCTTGCCATCCGGCGTTTTGCCCCTCTTTTTCAAGGCCTTATCACCATGTCCGACCCCTACATCCAGCAGCTCTTCGCCGAACGCATCGGCGGCGTCAACTACGGCAAGTCGACCGCCATCTACAAGTTCGAGAAGATCAAGCGCGCCAAGGCCGCCGCCAAGAAGGCCAAGCCGGACGTCGCCCTGATCGACCTCGGCGTGGGCGAGCCCGACGAGATGGCGTTCCCGATGGTGGTGAAGGCGCTCCAGACCGAGGCCGCCAAGCCCGAGAACCGCGGCTACGCCGACAACGGCGGCGCGGACTTCAAGCAGGCCGCCGCCCGCTACATGAAGAACCTCTTCGGCGTGACCGTCGACCCGGACACCGAAGTCCTCCACTCGATCGGGTCCAAGGCCGCGCTTTCGATCCTCCCGGCCTGCCTCATCAATCCGGGCGACACCGTCCTGATGACCGTCCCGGGCTACCCGGTCTTCGGCACGCACGCCAAGTACTACGGCGGCCTCGTCCACAACCTGAAGCTTACCGCCGAGAACAACTTCCTCCCGGACCTGAAATCCGTCCCGGCCGACATCCTCGCCAAGGCCAAGGTCCTCGTCCTCAACTACCCGAACAACCCGACCGGCGCCGTCGCCACCCGCAAGTTCTTCGAGGAGGTCGTCGCCTTCGCCAAGCAGCACAACCTCGTCGTCATCCAGGACGCCGCCTACGGCTCGCTCCACTTCGGCGCCGAGCAGGTCTCGATCCTGCAGGTCCCGGGCGCGAAGGACGTCGCTCTCGAGCTGCACTCGCTCTCGAAGAGCCACAATATGACCGGCTGGCGCATCGGCTTCGTCGCCGGCAACGCGTTGCTCGTCCGCGCCTACGGTGACGTGAAGGACAACTCCGACTCCGGCCAGTTCCTCGGCATCCAGAAGGCCGGCGCCGCCGGCCTCGACGAGGTCTCCATCCCGAAGGCCATCGCCGCCAAGTATTCCCGCCGCATGGACAAGCTCGTCGGCGTGCTCGCCAAGCTCGGCTTCCAGGTGCGCAAGCCCGGCGCCGGTTTCTTCCTCTACATGCCCGCCCCGAAGTCGGCCACCGGCCCGTCCGGCACCGTGAGCTTCGAGTCCGGCGAGGC
>JBJTAX010000090.1:0-3720 GCA_046091055.1 Verrucomicrobiota bacterium
GTGGTTGGGGTTGATGGCGACGAGCTTGACGCCCTTCTTCTGGTAGGCCTCCCAGAAGCGCTGGAGGCGGCGCTCGATGCTGTGGGAGGTCGGGCAGTGGTTGGAGGTGAAGAGGACGACGAGGGCCTCGCCGCCCTTGTATTCATCGAGCTTGTGCATCTTGCCGTCGGTGCCGATCAGCTCAAACTCGGGCGCGGTGTCGCCGATGGCCAGGGTCTTGATGTCGGCCGGGTGGCCGTTGACGAGTCCGGGCGCGTCGGCGGCACGGACGGATGCGCCCAGGACGAGGGCGGCGATGAGGGACATTAGGCTCTTCATGGGAATACGGGGTTACCCGTTAGAGTCCCCAAATCCCCGCGTGTTCCAACCCGAAAATGGTCAGAGGAAGCGGAAGTCGCGCCCGAGGTCCTCGGCGGCGCCGTCCGTGCAGTCGACCAACGCCAACCGCCCTGCCCGCACGACGAAGACCGCGACCTGCCGATAGCGCCGCCCGAATTCGAGCGCGCCGGGCAGCCCCACGATGACACCCCAGCCCGGCTCAAGATGGACGCCATCCGTCGAGCCCCCGGTGATCCGATGCAGCCGGTAGCCGGCCGAGCGCAGGTCTTCCTCTAGCCGGGCGTCGGCCGCGGCGTTATCGGCCGGCGAGGCCGCCCTGCCCTCGGGATCGCAGGCGGTGATGATCGCGAAATCGGACGGCCAATCGGACGGCAACGGCTCGCCCCGGAATACGGCCTGCTTGAAGAGGTCTCGCTGCTGGGGATCCATGCGCGTGAAACAAGACAGGGCGACCGTGGTCGCCCTGTCGAACCGGGAATGCGGCCGCTTACTTCTGCGCGATGAGCTGCAGCTCCTGGATCGCCCAAGGCTGATTCTTGGTGGCATCGGTCAAGGTGACCTTCACGAACTTGGCATCCTTGGCGCCGAAGTAGGCTTCGGAGAGTTTGTAGAGTCCGTGGCTGGTCCCGAGCGGGAACCACTTCTTGCCGTCGACCGAACCCTCGACCTTGAAGTTCTTCGGGAAGGCGCTCGGGCGGCCGGAGTTGTCCAGGCGGACGCCGGCGACCTTCTGGGCGACGGGCAGCTCGACCTGATACCACATGCCCTTCTTCTGGTTGTTCTTGGTCTCCCAGCGGGTATGGCCATCGGCGTCGCAGCCGTTCTGCGCGGTCTCAGCGTCATCGCTGGCCGTCACCTTCCAATCCTTGCCGGCCTTGACGATGGGCGGCAAGGAGGCCTGCAGCGTCTCCTGTGTCCACGGCGCGGTCACGCCCTTCACTTCCTCGCGGATACGGGCGACGTCCTTGGGGAAGATCAACGCGCCCTTGTTGCCGAAGGAATTGCGGACATAGGAAGAGACCGCCGCGATCCACTCGTCGTCGTTCATGGGCATGGGCACCATCTGGGCGTCGTAGGTCTTGCCGCCGATCGGGCCGGCCATGCCGTTGAGGAGCACGCGGACGATGCCGTCGCGGTGACCATTCACGGTGATCGAATTGCCGAAGGGCGGCGCGATGGTCATGCCGGGCTTGGGTCCGTCCACGGCCATGCCCTTGCCGTCATAACCATGGCAGGCGAAGCAGAGCTCGCGGTAGATGGCCTGTCCCTTGACGAGCAGCTTGTTCTCGTCGCCGGTATACTCGCGCCCGCCGACCTGGTCGTTGCCGGTAAGGATCATGGCACCGAGCTCTTTGACGCCCTTGGAGGCTGAAGTGAGCATCACCTTCTGCTGGAACTTGGCCGCATCGGGCCAGGCCTTGACGTCATTCGAGCCGAGGAGCTTGGCGGTCATGATCGTCTGCAGGACGACGTTGGCGTCAGGATCGGCGCCGAGCTGAGCGAAGTCAGCGATCAGCGACTTATCCCCGGCACGGACCAGCGATTCGCCGGCACGCAGGCCTTGGCGACGGAGATCAGGGTTCTTGTCCGTCAGGAAGGCGCGTACGGTCTTGGCCTCGAGGGCGCCGAGGCCTTCGAGCGTCCAGAGCGCATGGATACGTCCGAGGGACTCCTTGCCGCCGAGGGCGAGCTCGGTGAGCGCAGGGACCACCGACTTGTCACCCTTGAGGACGAGCAGTTTCTGGGCTGTGTCGCGCCACCAGCCGTTCGGATGCGAGAGATGGGCGACGAGCTGGGCCGGGGTCTCTTCGAGCATGCGCGGCTGCGGACCGGGCTTGAAGTCCTTGTGGACCAGACGCCAGACGCGTCCGTAACCGAAGACCTTGTCCATCGAGTACTGCTGGACGACCATGCGGAGATAACTTCCCTCCTTCACCCAGTTGCCCTCCTGGATGATGCCGCGATACATGTCGACGAGGTAGAGGCAGCCATCCGGTCCGTTCACCATGTTGACGATGCGGAAGTTGGGATCACTGGAGCGGATGAACTCCGACTTGGCGTAGGGATTCTCGAGACGCGTGATGCCATCGACGACCGAGACCTTGGCCCGACGGATGAGCCGGCCGACGGGTTCGGAGATCAGGACATCACCCCGCAGGTCGGCCGGCAGGCGATCGCCACGCACGACTTCCTGACCGCAGGCGGCGGTGAAGTGATTCAAGGTCTTGTCCGGGCGAGTGCGACGCGCGCCACCTTGGTGGTCGGCCAGGCCGACCTTCGGCCAGACCTGCATGAAATCCTCGGGGAACTGGCCCTTGATATCGTAAGCACCGTAAAGGATCGGGGTCTGGAAATGCCAGAGGCCTTTCTCGCCGCCGGCATTGGACCACCAGACCTTGCCCTGGTCGTCCTGGGCGAGGCCCCACTGGCCGCCGCCGCTGGGGATGCTTTCCTTGAGAGGTTCCTTGGCGCCGTTCCAGCGCAGACGATAGGCGTTATAGGTCTGGTACATCCAGTTATCCATCGTCCAGATCAGGCCGCTCTGCTGGTGCTCGAGATTGCCGCTCTTGGGACCGCCCACGAACCAGGGCTCCTTGGTGTCGGCGATGCCGTCACCGTTCGTGTCACGGTAGACGAAGATGTCGAGGGTGTCGGTCTCGTTGATGAGCACGCGGTCGTCGAGCGGCAGGACCATGCGCGGCAGGACCATCTTGTCGCGGAAGAGCACGTGCTTGTCGAACTTGCCGTCGCCCTTGGTGCTTTCGTGACGCGAGACGACGCCGATCGGGTCATGCTCGTTCTTGCCGTCGATGTCCTGCATGTAGGTGCGGAGCTCGGCGACATACATGCGGCCGTTGCCGTCGAACGTCAGGTTGGCCGGCTCGCGGAGGCCGTCGCGCTCGCTGAGCACGAGTTCGAGACGATAGCCTTCCGGGAGTTCGATCGTCTTGAGTTCGTCTTCGGGCGAGAGTGCCTTGACGGCAGGTTGCGGGGAGAAGTCCGGCTCATAGGGCTTCTCCTCGGCGGCGTAGGCGGCGACGAAGACGAACGCGGACAGATAGGCAGCGGGACGCATGGGAACGGGGTGCCCCTAAAGTCTCAGCTTATAAGCGTGTTTCAAGCCGTATCCCCTGCCCGCCCTCGAAACAGCTTTGCCTCAGGTTGTCGGCTGGGTTTTCTGATTCTCATGCGACCCCTGCTGCTGACCCTGCTGACCGCCCTCACCCTGGCCGCCCAAGCCGCCCCGAAGCCGAATATCGTCATCATCCTGGCCGACGACCTCGGTTACGGCGACCTCGGCTGCTACGGCCACCCGACCATCAAGACCCCGAACCTGGATCGCATGGCGGCCGAAGGCCTCCGCTTCACGCAGTTCTATTC
>JBJTAX010000091.1:0-9429 GCA_046091055.1 Verrucomicrobiota bacterium
CCCCCTCCGCCCCGACCTGTCCGGCTTCCGCCGCCGCCTGGCCGAGCTCGAAGGGCTGCTCGCCGATCCGGCGACGTTCGGCGACAGCCGCCGCGCGGCCGCCCTGGGGGCGGAGCTGCGCTTCACGTCCAAGGCCGTCAAGGCCGACGACGTGCTGACCGGACTGGAAAAAGAGCTCGCCGAGGCCCGGGGGCTGGCCGGCGAAGCCGATCCGGAGCTGCGCGGGATGGCGGCCGAGGAGATCGCCCGCCTGACCCCGACGGTCGAGACGGCCCGCGAACAGCTGATCCGGGCCATCATCCCCCCGAACCCGGACGATTCTCGTAATGCTCTTGTAGAAATCCGGGCCGGCACCGGCGGGGAGGAGGCCTCGCTCTTCGCGGGCGAGCTGCTCCGGGCCTACACGCGTTTCGCCGAGAAGCGGGGCTGGAAACATGAGCTGCTCTCCCTCTCCCACTCCGACCTGGGCGGGGTGCGCGACGCGGTCCTGCTGGTCGAAGGCGAAGGCGCCATGGCCCTGCTCCGCCACGAGGCCGGCGTCCACCGAGTCCAGCGGGTGCCCGCCACCGAGGCTTCGGGGCGCGTCCACACGTCCGCCGCGACGGTCGCGGTCCTGCCCGAGGCCGAGGAGACCGAGGTGGTCCTGAAGCCCGAGGACCTCGACATGTCCGTGGCGCGCGCGAGCGGCGCCGGCGGCCAGCACGTCAACAAGACGGAGTCGGCGGTGCAGATCATCCACAAGCCGACCGGACTGATGGTCTACTGCGCCGACGAACGCTCCCAGCTCCGCAACCGGATGAAGGCCCTGCGCGTGCTCCGTTCGCGCCTGCTCGACATGACGCGCGCCAAGGAAAGGGAAGTCCGGGCCGACGCGCGCAAGACGCAGGTGGGCTCGGGCGACCGCTCCGAGCGCATCCGGACTTATAACTTCCCGCAGAACCCCATCACCGACCATCGCATCGACCTGACGGTCCACGGCATCGAACAGGCGCTCGAGGGCGACCTGGACGCGCTCATCGACGCGCTGGCGGAGGCGGACCTGCGCGCCCGGGCCGAAGCGATCACCCAGGCGAAAAGCTGAGACCGGCTCCCCGGAAGGCCGCCGGTCCCGGCGACGGGCGACGTTTGTTCCTTGGAGGGAGGCCGCTTACCCGCTTGTTATGGACGCATGGACGCGGACCACCTCCAACGCTTCGCCGGCATCGGCCGCCTGTACGGGCGCGCCGGCATGGAGCGCCTGGCCCAGGCCTCCTTCCTCGTCGTCGGCCTCGGCGGCGTCGGATCCTGGACCGCGGAAGCCCTCGCGCGCTCCGGCGTAGGCCACCTGGCGCTCGTCGACGGCGACGCGGTCTGTGTCTCGAACACGAACCGGCAATTGCACGCGATCGCGGGCAACGAAGGCAAGGCGAAGACCGAGGCCGTCGCCGAACGCGTCCGCGCGATCCATCCCGCGCTCCGCACGACGCTGCACCAGCGCTTCCTCTCGCGCTTCAACCCGCACGAGGTGCTCGCCGGGTTCGACGGGGTGGTCGTCGACGCGATGGACGCGCTGTCGCCGAAATGCGGCCTGATCGCCGAAGCGGTGAACCGCAGGCTGCCCGTGGTCACGGTCGGCGGCTGCGCAGGGCGCCTCGACGGCACGCGGCTCAAGGTCACCGACCTGCGCGACTCGCGCGACGACCCGCTGATGATGCTGCTCCGCAAGCGCCTGCGCCAGAACTTCGACTTCCCCCGCGGCAAGGCGCCCTTCGGCGTCTCGTGCGTGTGGTCCGACGAGCCGTTCACGCAACCGGCGGACTGCGAGGGGCTTCCCGGCGGCGAGATTCCCGAGGGCGAAGGTCTCCGGCCGAACTGCGAATGGGGCTACGGCACCGCCGCCCATGTGGCCGGCGCGTTCGGCCTCGCGGCCGCCGGCGAGGCGCTGCGGCTGTCGCTGCTACGCCCCGAATAGGCGGGCGAAGTTCTCCGCGGTCAGCGCGGCGGAGGCCTCGGGAGCGACGCCCATGGTCCGCGCCAGCTCGGCGTTGATCCGCACGAGGTTCGCAGGGTGGTTCTGCGCCGTGCCGTCCGGGGACGACGGGAGCTCGCGCACCCGCAGCTCCGGCGCGGGGCACAACGCGGGGGCGTCGGTCTCGACGAGGATGCGCTCGCGCGGGAGCGCCGCGGCGAACTGGACCCGCAGGTCCGCCTTGCGCGGCACGAGGTGGTGCGCGCTGAAGGAGAAATAGGCGCCGAGCTTCGCGAGCTCGGGCACGAGCTCGACCGGACCGTGCCAGCTGTGGAGCAGGAAACCGCGGCGCGGGAGGTCGGCGGAGCGCAGGATGCCCATGAGGGGGCCGATCGCCCTGACGGCATGGATGGTCAGCGCGCGGTCGAGCTCGACGGCCAGCGCGAGCTGCGTCCGGAAGGCGTGCTCCTGCGCGACGGGATCGAAATCCTGAACCCAGCGGTCGAGGCCCATCTCACCGACGCCGGCGGTCGGGTGCGCGAGCAGGATGGCGCGCAGTTCCGCCGCCCAGCCCGGCGGCGCCGTCGGGACGTCCCACGGATGGAGGCCGAACGAGACGCGGTTGCGCGGATCGCGACGCGCGAGGGCGGCCACGTCCTGCCAGTCGGCGGGCGCGCTGCCGTTGATCATCGCCAGGCCGACGCCGTCCGCCCGGGCCTGCTCGACCGCCGCATACGGGACCTCGGCGAACTGGTAATGGCAATGGGCGTCGCGGAGTTCCATCGGTCGGACCGAGGCTGGCCGCGGACGCCGCCGCCTCAACGACGAACCACCTTGCCCTGCCGCCCCGCCCTCCCCTATCTCCTCGGCAGGATGAAGACGCCGCCCTTGCCCGACGATGCGCTGATGACCGTGACCGGCCTGCCCTACCCGCTCAAGGCCAAGGGCAAGGTCCGCGCGGTCTTCGACCTCGGCGCGCATTACCTCATCGTGGCGACCGACCGCCTCTCGGCCCTCGACGTGGTCATGCCCAACGGCGGCCCGCGCAAAGGCATCCTGCTCACGCAGATCAGCCTGTGGTGGTTCGACCAGGCGCGCCTGATCTTCCCGACGCACCTCGTGCCCGACCACGCCAACGCGCTCGCCAAGGCCCTGTACGGCCACGAGCACCTGATCCCGCGCGCGATGCTCGTGCGCAAGCTCAAGCCCCTGCCCGTCGAAGCGGTCGTCCGCGGCTACCTCGCCGGCTCCGGCTTCAAGGAATACCGCAAGGCCGGGGGCATCCTGGACCACGCCCTGCCCGCGGGCCTGCTCGACGGCTCGAAGCTCCCGCAGCCGATCTTCACCCCTTCGACGAAGGCCGCCGAAGGCCACGACGAGGCCATCACCCGCGCGCGCTGCGGCGAGATCCTCGGCGAGAAGGTCTTCCGCACGGTGCAAGAGACCTCGCTCGCGCTCTACCGCATGGGCGCCGAACGCGCGGCCAAGGCGGGCGTGATCCTGGCCGACACGAAATTCGAGTTCGGCAGCGCCGCCGACGGTTCGCTCGTCCTCATCGACGAGGTCCTGACGCCCGACTCCTCCCGCTACTGGCCCGCCGCCACCTGGCAGCCCGGCCGCGCCCAGCCTTCCTACGACAAGCAGTTCGTCCGCGACTGGCTCGAAGCCCAGCCGTGGAACAAGACCGCGCCGGGTCCGGTCCTGCCGGCCGAGGTCGTCCGGAAGACGCAGGCCCTCTACGCGGAATGCCTCGAACGGCTGACTTCGTAAGATCATCACGAGGGCCCGAGCGATGCAGTGGGTAGGGGCAGCACCGCGTGCTGCCCTAGCTGTCTCGAGGTAGGGCTGACCACCTTTGGTCAGCCGCGGTTGAGCGAGGTCGCTCAACCCTACCGAAGACAAAGGAGGACAGCACTTGGTGCTGTCCGTACCTGGTATGCCGCGGAACCGCGGTCGACAGACAGGGTCGGACAGGTTACCAAACCGACCATGAAGCCGACCCCGCTCCTCGCTCTCCTCCTCGCCGCCGCCGCGGACGCCGCCCCGGAACCGAAGTTCCGGCCCGAAGAGATCGGCAAGGTCGACATCGGTTACGGCCTCGCGATCGCCGACGTCGACGGCGACGGCAAGAAAGACATCGTCCTGGCCGACAAGACGACGATCCAGTGGTACCGGAATCCTTCTTGGAAGAAGCACGTCATCGCCGAGAACCTGACGAAGGAAGATAACGTCTGCGTCGCGGCCCAGGACCTCGACGGCGACGGCAAGGCCGAGGTCGCCGTGGGCGCCGGCTGGAATCCCGGCGACACCGTGAAGAGCGGCGCGGTCTTCTATCTCATCCCGCCCGCCGACCGCACCCAGAAGTGGGAGCCGGTGAAGCTGCACCACGAGCCGACCGTCCACCGCATGGCCTGGGTCGAAGTCGCCACGGGACGCTGGGACCTCGTCGTCCAGCCGCTCCATGGCGTCGGCAACAAAGGCGGCGAAGGGGCGGGCGCGAAACTGCTGGCCTACCGCAAGCCGGCCGACCCCAAGGCCGCGTGGACGACCGAACTCATCAACGACGTCAGCCACATCACCCACAACCTCGAGCCCGTCCGCTGGCAGCGCCACATCGCCCAGCAGATCCTGACGGGCTCCAAGGAAGGCATCTGGTTCAACGCCTACGCCGACGGCAAGTGGAGTCATACGCAGCTGACCACCGAGCCCGTCGGCGAACTCCGCGCCGGCAAGCTCCCCTCCGGGGCCATGATCGCGACCGTCGAACCCTTCCACGGCACGAAGTCCGCGGTCTACACCCGCGACGCCGCCGGCGTCTGGCAGCGTCACCCGATCCTCGACGGCTACAAGGACGGCCATGCCGTCGCCTGCGCCGACTTCCTCGGCACCGGCAGCGACCAGGTCATGGTCGGCTGGCGCGGCGCCAAGCCCGCCGACCGCGGCATCCGCCTGCTCACCCCGCTCGACGCCGCCGGCCAGACCTGGCGCACGGACGTCATCTCGACCGAGGCGATCGCCGTCGAAGACTTCAAGGCCGCCGACCTCGACGGCGACGGCAAGACCGACCTGATCGTCGCCGGCCGCCACACCAAGAACCTCATGATCTTCTGGAACGCCCGCTGAGGCGCCCGGACCAGGCATGAAAAAACCCTCGTGAGAGGGCTTTCTGCTTTCAGGAATAGTCCGACTAGGATTCGAACCTAGACAAGGAGAATCAGAATCTCCTGTGCTACCATTACACCATCGGACTGTCCTGAGCCGTCTGACGATGGGAACGGGGGGCGGTTCGTCAAAAAGAAAGAAGGGGCCTTCGGCGCCGAAATTGCCATAAATTAGAGGCCCGGAGGCCCAGAGGCTCAGTTGACCAGAGGGAGTTGCCCGCTTTCGGGTGGCAGGTGGCGGCAGCGGATCGGGCAATGGGTAGGGATGCGATGACATCGCATCCGTCAGGCCGCCGTATGGTGGCCGGTGGTAGGGGCAGGACTACGTCATGCCCTGCCCTGACAAAGGGCGCGGCGTAGCCACGCCCCTACCCTGCGTTCACCATTCGGCGAACGCGGACACCTGTCTTGGGTAGGGTTGAGCGCCCTCGCTCAACCGCGGCTGACCGAGGCGGTCAGCCCTACCTTAAAGGCCTCACTCCCCCGATACTCGATACTCCATACTCGATGCTCTCCCTCCCTCCTGCCCTCCTCCGGCCCTCGAGTCCTCGTGTCCTCGTGTCCTCGAACGCTCACTTCCCTCTTCCCGGCGCCCGCGCCACCACCTTCTTCATCCTACGTAAAATCACGCGCAGGCGATCGCGGGGGCAGCCGAAGTTGAGACGCACATGGCCGGGGCCGCCGAAGTCGGCGCCGTTGCTGAGGCCGACGCCGCCCTTCTCGAATTCGGCGTGCGCGTCCTCGAAGCCGAGCGCGATGACGTCGAACCACACGAGGAAGCTGGCCTGCGGACGCTGGCGGAGCACGACGCCGGGCATGGACTTGAGTTCCTGCTCGATGAGGTCGAGGTTGCCGCGGAGATACTCGACGCACTCGAGGCGCCAGGGCTCGCCGTGGTCGAACGCGGCCTGGGTGGCGGCGAGGCCGAAGACGTTCTGGTCGAGCGACAGGCCCTGCAGGACGCGGCGGAAGCGCGTGCGCAGGCCGGCGTCGGGGATGATCGCGAACCCGCAGGTGAGGCCGGCGACGTTGAAGGTCTTGCTCGCGGCCATCAGGGTGACGGTGCGGGCGGCGAGGTCTTCTCCGAGCGAGGCGAAGACGATGTGCTGCGCGGCCGGGTCCAGCACGAGGTCGCAGTGGATCTCGTCGGAGCAGACGGTGAGCTCATGCTTGCGCACGAGCGCGGCGAGGCGGTCGAGCTCCCCGCGGTCGAAGACGCGCGCGAGCGGGTTGTAGGGGTTGCAGAGCAGGAGCACCTTGGCGTGCGGCTGCGCGCAGGCGGCCTCGAGCTTGGCCCAGTCGAACGTCCAGCGGCCGCCCTCGAACAGCATCTCGAGCTTGAGCGGCTTGCGCTCGGACAAGACCGGGGCGGTCATGAACGGCGGGTAGACCGGGACGGTCGTGACGACCGACTCGCCGGGCTTGCTGGCGCACCGGATGGCGGCGTGGATGCCGGGCACGAGCGAGCACATGAAGGTGATCCACTCGGGCTTGATCTCCCAGCCATGGCGGCGGCGGACATGGTTGACGATGGCGGCGAAGACGGCGTCGCGTTGCCCGGGGTAGCCGTACACGCCGTGGGCGGCGCGGTCCTGGACGGCTTCGATGACGGCCGGAGGCGCCTTGAAGTCCATGTCGGCGATCCAGCAAGGGATGATTTCCTTGTCGGCGTACTTGTGCCACTTGGTGCTGTCGGTCCCGGCGCGCTCCGGACAGCTGTCGAAATCGAAAGCCATAGTCTGAGGTGAACCTTGGATTGAACGCACGGACGGGCAAACGCAATCTGCCGCCATGCCGTCCGTCCGTGTCATGCCCGCCGACCTCTCCGGACGCCGGGTGCGCGTCGGCTCCCTCGACGGCTTCGCGGTCGCGGTGACCGAAACGGGCGAGCTGATCCTCCGCCTGCCGACCCGGTCGGCGGCGTTCCGTCGCCGGCTCGCCACCTGGGGCTGCGTCGTCGCCCCCGGCCCGCTGCCGAAGGTCCGCGCCACCCACGCCCACGGCACCCGCTTCCAGCTCAAGGTCTGGCAGGCCTGCCGACGGATCGCGCCCGGCGCCCCCGCGACCCCCGGCGAGCTCGCCCGGGCCGTCGGCTGCCGCTCCGCCCAGGCCGTCGGGACGGCCCTCGGCGCCAACCCCTTGGCCGTCCTGATCCCCTGCCACCGCGTGGTCGGCGCGACCGGCGACGGCGGCTTCGCCTGGGGGCTCGCCCGCAAGCGCCGCTGGCTCCGGGCCGAACGCGATGGGCTGGCTGGCTGACCTCGACCGCGGCCTGTTCGACCTGGCCTTCCCGCGGGACTGCGCGGTGACGCTGGAGCCGATGGACGAAGGCGAACGGCCGCACCTGTCGGCGGCCGGCGCCGACCTCCTGCCACGGATCCACGACCCACGTTGCCTGACCTGCGGACACCCCTTCGAAGGCATCCTCGAAGGCGACCGCGCCTGCCCGCACTGCCTGGATCTCCGCCCCGCCTTCGCGCGCGCGGTCTGCGCCTTCCGCGCCCGCGGGCCGGCCCGGCGGATCATCCACCGCATCAAATACGAGGGCTGCCCTTTCCTGGCGGACGACCTCGCGCACGCCGCGCTGAGCGACGACATCTTCCGCCGCCACCTCGCGGGTTCGGTGCTCGTGCCCGTGCCGCTCCATGCGGACCGGCGGTCCGAACGCGGCTACAACCAGGCCGAACGGATCGCGGCCTGCCTCGCCGCCCAGGTCCCGGGCTGCCGGGCCGAGCTCCTGCTCCGCAAACGCCACGAGACGACCTCGCAGACGCGCCTCGGCCGCCAGGAACGACGCAAGAACGTCGCCGGAGCCTTCGTCATCGCCGAAGGGAAGTCCGTCGATCCGTCGGCGCGTTACGTGGTCATCGACGACGTGCTCACCACCGGCGCGACTTTGCACGCCTGCGCCTTGGCGTTACGTAAAGCCGGTGCGGAATACGTGGATGCCTCAGCGTTGTGCCATGGGTAGGGACAGCACCACGTGCTGTCATAAGTGCAAAAGTGCAAATCGGCCTTTGGTCTGTGCAAAGGTGCAAACGTAAGAAACATTTCGAGGTGACGGGTGACGGCCACGGGCATCGGGAACTCGGGCTTCGGCTTTTCGGCCATCAGCCGCGGGAACCCGGAGCCGGCGGCCGAAGGCTGAACGGCCAACCCCCGAAAGGCCGATGCCATGGTGGCTGTCACCCGTCACCTGAAAATATCCCCAATCCAATCTTCCGTTCTCCGGTTTCCCTTTGAATCCTGGGGCTTATCTGGTCAACCGAGCCTCTCAGTTGCCTCCCTTGCCAACTTGTCAACGGGTCAACTTGTCAACTAACGCTTCGTCGGCACCCATCTTGGCGACGGCGAAGGCGCGCATATCCGTCGCCAGCGGCGCGGTGAACGTCCGCGTGATGCGGGGCGGGAAACGGAATTCGAGCTTGGCGGCATGCAAGGCCTGGCGGCCCATCTCGAGCGCGGCGCCGAGGCGCTTGGTCCAGCCATGCGCGACGAACTCCATGTAGAGCGAGTCGTCTCCGCCGTAGAGCTTGTCGCCGATGACCGGCAGCCCGAGCCAGAAGGCATGGGCGCGGATCTGGTGCTTGCGACCGGTATGCGGCTGAACGCGCGCGAGGGTGTAGCCATTGCGAACGAGCACCGGCTCGAAGAACGTCGCGGCGGGCAAGGTGCCGGGGCCTTCGCGCACGGCGGTCTTCACCACGACCTGGCTGGTCTCGTCGGGACCGAGCGGCTGGTCGACCAAGACGGGCTCCTTGAGCTCGCCCTTGAGCAGCGCGTAATAGGTCTTAAGCACCATGCGTCGTTCCATCGCGGTCTGCGCGGCGGAGGCGGCGTCGTAATGCTTGGCGATGAGGATCACGCCGCTGGTCTCGCGGTCGAGCCGGCTGACGAGGTGCGAGACGTCCATCTGCTTCCATTCCTTCACCGCCCCGACGAGCGACGACCACGGGCCGTCCTTCGACGGGTGGCACACCAGCCAGCCCGGCTTGTCGAAGACCATGTAGTCGTCGTCCTCCTCGATCAGCCACTTCGGCAGCTCGGCCGGATCCACCTTCGGCGTGGTGCTGCTCGGCGGGACGAAGGAATAGTCGGTCATCGGACGGGCGGCAGGCGATCCTGCCAGGCATCGGGGAGTCCTTGGCCGCACAGGCGCGCGAGGACTTCGCCGACGAGGTAGAGCGAGCCGAGCACGACGACCGTCTCGCCGTCGGCGACGCACGTGGCCGGCGCGGGGAAGAGTTCGGCGACGGAGGCGCGCCGGAGCTCGCCGCGGAAACCGGCCGGCACCAGGTCGGCGAGTTCTTCGACCGAGCA
>JBJTAX010000092.1:0-5951 GCA_046091055.1 Verrucomicrobiota bacterium
GGCCCGATACGATCGCGTCATAGCCAGAGCGCCCAGCCGTGTTGCAGGTTTCGTCCTGCCCCTCTGGGTCGCGGCCCTCATCTCACGGCCGCAGCGGGGACGGACCCGGCTTCACCGTCTTCCATCCGGGATAATCCTTCGCCTCGAACCGCCGGCGCATCTCGGCCTCGCGCCAGTCGAGAAACTTTCGCTCCTCCGCATCGCGTTCCCGCGGGTCCGGAGCCCGCGCGGCCGGAATGTCGATGTCGCCAAACGTGACCGAGGTTTTGGACCGGTCGACCACCGCGATCTCGCCGCCGCTGACCACAAGACAGACCCCGACGTTGGCCTCGACGATTGGCAGACCGTTCTCGCGTCCCCGCGCCAGCACCGCCGCG
Organism: Verrucomicrobiota bacterium; assembly: GCA_046091055.1. GTDB lineage: Bacteria > Verrucomicrobiota > Verrucomicrobiia > Opitutales > UBA953 > UBA953. The sequence continues at coordinate 378 of JBJTAX010000092.1, forward strand.
TCCTGCGCCTCGCCCCTTGAGCCATAGGACGGAATTACGAGAAACTGGGCGCCATCCAAGGCGGGAATGCGGGCAAGCGCGGGATTCCAGCGGTCGTTGCAGATCATGATGCCGCAACGTCCGAACGGCGTGTCGAAGGCGCGGCTCGCGGCGCCGAGGCGGTTCCACCACCAGTCGGGGTGATAGCCCTCCGCCAATTGCATCTTGTGGTACTTGCCGCGAATCGCGCCGGCATCGTCGATGAAGAGCGCGGTGTTGAACACCTCCCCGCCGATCTTTTCCGCGAATCCAAACACGAGGCACAGGCCGAGCGTCTTCGCCAGCGCCTGAAAGCGCTGAATCATCGGGTGGGTGATGGGCAGCGCGACGTCGTGCATCCGCGCCACCGGAATGTCTCCCCTGAGGATATCGTTGACGATATAGCCTTCCAGCACGCCCTCGGGTCCCACCGCGAGCTTCGCCCCTCCCGCCGCCGCCCGGCGAAAAGCCTGTTCCAGCCGATCCGCGTTGCCCGTGAGATCGAGTTTAACCGGCTCGAAGGAAATCGCCGCCACGCGCACGCGCCGCAGCTCCGCCCCGCCCTCTTTGGCGCCCGCCAGCGTCCCGGCCAAGCCCAGCAGCATCAATCCCGCCAGACCGAATCGAGATGGTGGAATGGGGAACCGTCGCTCACCGACGGACCGCTGGGCGACGGTGATACCCGGCAGCGCGGCAAGGGGCAGTCCTGCTCCGGAAGGCGACGGCGTGTTCATGAGGGAAAGCGGGTTACGGCCAGGAAACGCGATTTCCCGGAGGACGGGGCGAATGGGAATCCGCCGGCCCCTTCAGGAGTTGAGCCCGGCCGAGCGACCGGCCGCCGATCGGGGATACGCAACGGCTCAGTTTCATCGCCTTGCAAGCGCCCGCTTCAACCCCACCACGACCCTCTCCAGATCGGACTCATCATTGTAGAAGTGCGGCGCGATGCGCAGGTGTCCGTCTCGGGCCGAGCACACGATGCCCTGCGCCTTGAGCGCGCCCAGCACGCCGGCCGGCTCCCGGCCCGCCAGGGGAACGGCGACGAGGTGACTGGTGTTTTCCTCGGCCATGCCCAGTGGCGCCAGGCCCGCCTCCGTGAGGGGCAGCCGCAGGGTATCGGCGAGTTGGCGAACGCGGTCGTGGATGGCGAGCGGGCCGATGCGGTGGATCAAGTCCAGGCAGACCTCGTCTCCGATAGCGGCCAGCCAGGAGATGGAATGGTCAAAGCGTGAGGCGGTGTCGGACAGCACCATCCTCGGGCCGAAAAAACTCTCGAACGGCACGGCACCGGCGCGCCAGCCGGCCCCCAGCGGCAGCAACTTTGCCTGCACCTCGGGCCGGATGTACAGGTACCCCATGCCGCGCGCGGCGTTCAGCAGGAATTTGTGGTCCGAGGTGGACAGGAAATCCACGTGGGCGATGTCGCCGGTCAGGTCCACCGCCCCCGCGGCCTGCGAAGCGTCGACAAAAAGCCATGCCCCGGCGCCGCGAGCAATGGACGACAGCGCGGCGAGGTCGCTGCGGTGACCGCTGGCGGTCTGGATGGCGCTGACCGCCACCAGTCGGGTGCCACCGTCCACATGGCGGCGGACGACCTCGGCCTGCATTCCGCCGTGGTGGAACGGCACCTGCCGCACCCCATAGCCGCGGTGCTCGAGTTGGCGCCAAGGGAAGTGGTTGGAGCTGTATTCCTGCGCCCCGATGACCAGGTTTTCGCCCGGTCCGGCTGCAGTGAACTGTGCGGCCACCAGCCCCGCCGCGGCGCTCACCGAGGGTACCAGCGCAACATCCCGTGCCGGGGCGCCGATCAGGGCCGCGAACAGTGCGCGCGACCGCTCCGCCGCCTTCTCGGCCCGCACGAAGTCCAGGCCGGAATCCAGCCATCGGGCCAGGAACGCGGCGTAGGCCTCGTGCAGCAAGGTGCTGCCTAGGCCGACCGCGGCGGTGTTCAAGTACACCTCCCGCTCCAGCGCTGGGAAGAGAGCGCGCGCCGCACGGATGTCCAAGCTGCTTTCCATCGAGATGAACCGCTGGGAGCCTGAATTTCTCGGGGTTGGGCCGGGAGGTTTTTCGGAGCAGGAAGGCAAAATCAGGCCACTCCCTCACCCCGGATAGCAGCCGAGAGAGGGACCTGCCTCCCACCGGCGGTCAAGCCGCGAGGGTCCCCCTCAAGCCCGGACGGCGCGTGAACGCTTCACCAGCCGGCCACCCATCTTTACCGGATGCGAAAGGAAAGAACCCCGGGAAATCGCATGGGGCGTCAGGCAGTTATCCCCGAGCGGGTTGGTGGCTTCCAGTCGGGATACCGGCTAAGGTGAGCTGATGTTCCGTTCCTCGGCGGCAAGGGCAGCCTCAGCCTTGGCTATCTCCTCCAAGGACGGCGCCCGCCAGAAGAACATCGTCCTTCCGGCATCACCCACCAGCACGTTCCCGTCCGGGGAGATTCCCACGTAGCCGGAAGCCGACGCGGAGGTGGGAAGCGTGAGCAGTCGCTCGAAGTTCCGCAGGTCCCAGAGGGTCGCCACCTCCTGGGCCGTGCTACCGGTGATCAAACGCTGGCCGTCCTCGGAAAACGCGATTCCTCGCGCGCTGAACATGAAACCCCGCAGGGCGGCGTTCTCCCGCAGGGATTGGCTGTCGAAGACCCGCACCTCCCCGATATGACTGGGGGAGAAAATCAGCCGGCCGTCCGGAGAGGTTTTGGGACGCGTGCTCTGCCTCAGGTTCAGTTGCGGGAGCGGCAGGTAACGTGAAGCGGCGAAGTCATAGCGCACTGACTCGGTCTGGCCTTTCCCGAGGAGGAGAAAGCCGTTGCCGTCGGAGCTCGACTCAAGCCAGCGCGAATTATCAAGCCCGATCTCGGGCAGGGGAATCGCCCGCTTTTCCAACCCGGAGGCGATTTCCCATTCCCGGTAGTGGCGGGCACGGTTCGTGGAATTGAACGACATGAGCACGAGGCGCCGGCCGTCCGCGGAAAACCAGCTCAGGCTCGTTTCGTCGTATTCGGTGCGGGCCTCCCACTCCCGCACCAGCTTCCGCTGCTCCCAATCCCAGACTTGAATCCGTCCCCGAGGGTCCGCGAACGCGACCCGGGGGCGTCCTTGGTCGAAGATCAAATTGTACCGGGTGACACCCGGAATCTCCGGATCGTTTTTCCCCTTCATCGCCACGTCGAACTTCAGCAGCGTGGTCTCCTGCTCGAAACGCCGGCCTTCCCGGCGTATCAACCGTCCGTCCGCCGTGAGGGTGATCACAGCCGCGCCTCCCACATCGAAGGTCCAGACGCGGCTCGTCAGTTCGTAAACCGCGTCGACGACGAAGTCACCCTTCGCGGCGTTCGCCTGGTCGGAATCGACCCTCCAAAGGAACGCCGATCCGTCCTTGCAGCCGCTGACGAGGGTTCGCCCGTCGCGGGAAACGGCAACGGCGCGAACCTCCGTTTTGTGCCCGCGAAAGGATCGTACTACAGCTCTCGACTCAACGTCCCAGAGACGGATGACTTGATCGGCGCTGCCGGAGATCATCCCCTTGCCAGCAGCCAGAAATGCGAGCCCGCCGGTCCATGCGCGTTGTCCCGACAGGGAGGCAATTTCTCGGCCCGAGGACGCATCAAGCAGATGAATCTTGGAGTCCACGAAGCCCGACCCGACGGCGAGACGATCCCCGTCGGGTGAGAACTGCAGGCAGGTGACGACCTCACTGGGGACCTCCTGCTGCCATTTCAAACGCCCCGTCGCCACGTCAATCACCACCACCGTCTGACCCCAACGTACGCTTTCACGCCGACCGGTGACATGGGCGACCGTGGATCCGTCCCCTGAGAGGGCGAAGACCTGGTTGAATGCGGACTTCAACGGCAGCGTGCGGCGACTGGATAGCTTGGTTCCATCGGCAACATTCCATCGGCCGATCTCTCCCTGGCCGTCAGCGGTTCCGCTACCCGTGACCAGCAACCGGCCGTCCGCGGAAAAAGCCAGACCCGCGCTCCGGCCGCCCACCGGAAGGGTGCGGACGACCCGCTTTTCCCGCAGGTCCCAGATGCGGACCGCCCGGTCGTCTCCGGTATCCTTCCTCGGATCAAGCAAGAGATAGGCCAAAAGGGGCTCAGTCGGGGAGAATACCGCGATGCAAATCCGGCCTTCGGGGGTTGGCACGGTCGCAGTCTCGCCGGTCTCGAGTTGGTGGAGCGTGAGCTGCCCATTCTCGTACATCCCGACCGCGGCCCATTTTCCATCCGAGGACACAGAGACGGAGGCGACTTCAACCGGGGAAGGCGCCTTGAGCGTTTTCTCCGCATCGCTCTGGCAGAATTGCCACAGGTAGCGCCACTCCCATCCGCGCAGGTCGCTCTCTCCGGGCGCCGGCCGCTGCCGATTGAGGATGGTACGCGCCTGGCCGAGATTGTTGATGTCGAGCGACCGCTGCAGCGCGTTGATGTCGGACGCGTAGGCCAGACGCCGGGAGCTTTCCGCGCTCCGGCGCGCGGTCGCCTCGTGCTGTTGCGCCTCCCGTCGTGCCGAAAGGGCGAAGACCATCGCGCCCAAGGCCACGACCGCGACCACGCCCAACCCGCGCACGAGCCAGCGCAGTCGGCTGGCGAACGCGCTCTGCTCCTCGGCCCGCTTGCGCTCGGCGGCCGCGAGGGCGCGCGCCAGTTCCAACTCGTGCTGGCGCGCGGATTCCTGCGCCCGCGCCTCCTGCTCGGCGGAGTCGATGCTCCGCTGGAGGTAGGCGATCGCGGCCTCGAAGTCCCCCTCGTAACGCGCGGCCCAGGCGGCGTTGGGTTGGTTGCTCGAAAGCCAGGCGCGGGCGATCGACAACTCCGGCTCCCGGTAAAGCCCCGCCTTGCCGGCCTGATGCAGCTGGGCGGTATCGGCCAACCGCTGGTAGATCCGCGCCGACTGCGCCTCGTCATCGGCCCACATCCGCAGCTTGTCCCAGACCCGCATGAGACTCTCGTGCGAAATATCGATGGTCGTGGTCGCCTTGATCCCGACCTCCGCGGTCGGCATCAGAAAAGTCCGGCCCGGCGCGCGGAATTGGTCGATGACCTGCATGATCTTGTCGGGGTCATCGGCGATCACGGCACACAGGTCCTTGAACTTCATCGGCCGGCGGATTCCACGGCCGTCCGCGCCCTTTTCGGTCAGCGCCTTGAAAAGCTTCTCCGCGATTGCGCGGTGCCCGTCGCTGGCCAAGCCGCCGAAGACCTCCTCCGCATGCCGCGAGAGTGCCTCGGCCATACCTCCGGTGGCCCGGTAATCATCCAAATCCAGCGGCTTCGACCGGTCGCCGGATTCCCAGTACGTCCAGGTCCGCATCAGGGCGTGCTGGAGAATCGGCAATTGATCGGGATCGTCGCCGATGTCGTTGAGCAGGCGGGAAAGCAAACGGTCGGTGATCATGCCGCCGGCCACCTGCACGGGTCCCGTGATCGCGGCCTTGCGCTGGTCGCGGTTCAACCGGGGGATCAGGAACTCGCCTTCGTTCACGGTGTCGGCCAACCGGGGGAAGCGGCTGCAGTCCCCGAGGAAATCCGAACGCATTGTGATGATG
>JBJTAX010000093.1:0-2699 GCA_046091055.1 Verrucomicrobiota bacterium
TCGAAAAGAAGGACCTTGCCGGCGGCGAGTCCGCCATCGCCCAGTTCGCCAAAGCCAAGTCTCTGGCTGGTGCGGCCAAGCTCAATCTGGTCATCAACGCCCGGGTCAGCCTGACTCAGGCCTGCAAGCCGGGTGACCACGCCGCCGTGCTCAAGGTCCTCGACGAGATCATCGCCGAGACTCCGGCTGACGTGAAGGAACTGCCCGACGTGAAGCACGGCCGCGCCCAGGTCGCCGCCGCGGCCGCCGCGAAGGCCCAGAAGTGATTTTCCACATGAAAACCCTGCTCACGCTCTCGCTTAGCCTGCTGATGGTCGTCTTGTCCGCCGCCGAGCCCGTCTGGCTCACCGATCTCGACGCCGCAAAGGCCCAAGGCGTCAAAGAAAACAAACCCGTGCTGGTCGACTTCACCGGCAGCGACTGGTGCCCGCCCTGCAAGGCGCTGCATAAGAATGTCTTTGAATCCAAGGAATTCGCCGCCGTCGCCTCGAAGTATGTGCTCGTGGAACTGGACTACCCGCGGAACAAGCCGCAGGACCCCGAGCTGAAGGCCAAGAACGCCGCGTTGTCCAAGCAGTTCGGCATCACCGGCTTCCCCACCGTCCTGCTGATCGACGCCAAGTCCGGCGACGTCTTCGGTCGCACCGTCGGGTTCGGTGGCCAATCGGCCAAGGAATACCTCGCCAAGCTGGCGTCGTTCAAGAACACCCCCGAAGGCCGGGCGGCGCTCGAGAAAGAGCAGAAATCTTCCGCCGATCGTTCGGCCAGAAGCCGCGAACTCGGGCAGAAGATCGACGCGGCCATCAAGGCCAAGGACTTCCCGGCCGCGGAGTCTGCCTTGAAGGAGATCTTCGCCGACGTCAGCGGAACGCGCAAGGCGGTCTTCCATTACAACAAGGCCCGTATCCTCCTGCAGATCGACCCTTCGGCCAAGGAGCAGGCGCTGAAGTATGTCGACGAAGCGCTGGCCGTAGCGGCCGGCGACGAAAGCCTGACGAAGTCGTTCAAGGCTTATCGCGAAACGATCGGCTCCGAGGCGTCCGCCGCTCCCAAGCCTGCGGATATTACGAAGAAGGGCGCCTGAGCCTTCAGCTGAGCAGCTTCGCCAATGGCGCCGTGAGGACTTCCTCCGGCGTCTTTCCTTTTTGGCGGAGTTCGCGGATCGAGAGCCCGGCGGTGCGCTTGGCGAGCCGTTTGCCGTCGGCGTCGACGATCAGGGGCGCGTGCGCCCAGGTCGGGGGCGTCCAGCCGAGGGCGCGATAAAGCAGCAGCTGTCGCGCGGTCGAGAGGAGCAGGTCGGCGCCCCGGACGACTTCGGTGATGCCCATGGCATGGTCGTCGGCGACGACGGCGAGTTCGTAGGCCGGGAAGCCGTCCTTCCGCCAGACGAGGAAGTCCCCGAAGTCACGTCCGGCGACGAACGCCTGCGGGCCTTGCAGGGCATCGACGAACGCGATGGTCTCGCCGTCGGGCACGCGGAATCGCCAGTTGGTCGGGCCAGGCTCACGAGCCTCGCGGCCGGCTCCGACCGGCACACGGAGGGCCGGCGGGAAGATCGGTTCGGCGTCGTCCTCGGCGTGCGGGGCGGTCAGGCTGCGTTCGACATCCTTGCGGGACTTGTCGCACGGATAGATCGCACCGGTCGCCTGGAGCCGCGACCAGACCTCGCGGAACCACGGCAGTCGTTGCGACTGCACGTAAGGCGCATGCGGGCCGCCGACGTCGGGGCCTTCCGTCCACTTCAGTCCGAGCCAGCGGAGGTCTTCGATCGCCGCGGCCGCGAATTCCGGACGGCAGCGTCCCGCGTCGAGGTCTTCGGTGCGGTAGAGCAGGGTACCGTCGGCGGCGCGGGCCGCCGCGAGGGCGAAGGTGCGGGCGTGGCCGACGTGGAGGGTGCCGGTCGGGGTCGGGGCTAGCCGTCCGCGCGTCATCAGAGCGGATTGCCCGTCGGGATGAATTCCCACTTCACGCCGAACTCCGCGGCCACCGCGGCGGCGAGGGCCTTCACGCCCCAGGTCTCGGTCGCGTAGTGTCCGCAGGGGTAGAGGTTCCAGCCCTGTTCATGGGCCTCGTTGAAATGCTCTTCGCGCAGCTCGCCGGTGATGAGCGTGTCGCAGCCTTCGGCCTTCAGGTGGCCGAGCGCGCTGCGTCCGCTGCCGCTGAGGATGGCGATCTTCTTCGGTCGGGCGGAGCCGAATTCGATGGCTTTGAAGGTCTGCGGGTAGGAGGCCTTGAGGCGCTGCTTGAGCGTGGCGCGTGGGATGCCGCGGCAGAGGCAGGCGATCGGCAGGCCCTCGTAGCCCACGAACCAGTCGACGACCTTGAGGCCGAGGTCGGCCGCGATGAGCGCGTTGTTGCCGATGGCCGGGTGGGCGTCGAGCGGAAGGTGGCTGGAGTAGAGGGAGAGGCCGGTCTTCTTCAGCGCGGCCTGGCGGAGGGCGCGCACCTCGCGTTCGGGGGAGACCGGACGCCAGTACATGCCGTGGTGGACGATCAGGAAGTCCACGCCACGGCGGGCGGCCTCGGCGAACACGGCGGCGCCTGCGTCGACGGGCGCGCCGACCATGCGGACCGGTCGCGTGCCCTTGTGCTGCAGGCCGTTGCGCGAGCCCTCGAAGTCGGCGATATTCTTGCCGTTGGTGATGAGGTCGCAGAAGCGGGCGACCTGGCTCGCGGTCACGGTCTTCACAGTTTCTTGA
>JBJTAX010000094.1:0-3660 GCA_046091055.1 Verrucomicrobiota bacterium
CGGTGCGCGGGTTGTAGTTGCCGGTGCCGAGGTGCGCGTAGCGGCGCAGGCCGCCCTTCTCCTGGCGGATGACCAGGCAGGCCTTGCAGTGCGTCTTCAGGCCGGCGAGGCCGTAGACCACGTGGGCGCCGGCTTCCTCGAGCTGCCGCGCCCACTCGATGTTGTTGAGTTCGTCGAAGCGGGCCCGCAGCTCGACGAGCGCGGTCACCTGCTTGCCGTTGCGGGCCGCCTCCTTGAGCGCCTCCACGACCGGCGAGTCGCCGCCCCCAAGTTCAAGCACCTCCTCGTCGCGCCGTTCGACCTCTCGCGCCGCATCGTCCAGCTCATCGACACCGAAGCCGAGGCCGCCCGGGCCGGCCGCAAGGCGACGGTCTTCGCCAAGGTGAACAGCCTCGTCGATCCCGACGTCATCGCGGCGTTGTACCGCGCCTCGGCGGCGGGCGTACGCGTCGAACTCGTCGTCCGCGGCATCTGCTGCCTCGTCCCCGGCAAGCCCGGGCTGAGCGACAACATCCGCGTGCGCAGTTTCCTCGGGCGTTTCCTGGAGCACAGCCGCCTCTTCCGCTTCGAGAACGCCGCGGGCGAAGCCGTCATCCTGATGGGCAGCGCCGACTGGCTGCCCCGGAATTTCCTGCGACGCGTCGAATGCGTCTTCCCGGTGCGCAGCAAGGCCCTCCGGCGACGCGTGGAGACCGAGATCATCGCGACTTACGAAACGCAGGCCGGGGACGCGAAAGCCCTGGAGCCCGACGGCTCCTATGCGGCTTGCCGGCCCGAAGGACGGCTCGCCCCCTGCGCGCAGGACGCCTTCCTCTCGCTGGCCCGCCGGTTGGCGCCGGAGACCGTCAGCGCCCCGGCGAAGAAGGCCCGAGGCAGATCCGTTCGACGGCTGCGTTGAATCCGTCGGCATCCCCGAGGATCTCGACCTCGAGGCGCACGAACATGAGCGGCACCGGGGGACGGAACCGCGACTGCAGGCGGACGGCGTCCTTCTCGGTCGTCACGATCATCTCGGCCTTGGCCTGCATGGCCTGGTCGAGCACCTCGTCCAGGTCCTCGTCGTTGAAGGCGTGGTGGTCGAGGAAGCGCCGGTTGGCGGCGAGCACGGCCCCATGCGAAGCCAGCAGCTCCTCGAAACGCTCCGGCGTGGCGATGCCCGAGAACGCGGCGACGCGCTTCCCCCTGAGTTCCGACATCGGCAGACGGAGCGGTCCGTCCACCTCGGCCAGCTCGCGCGCGCGATGCGAGCAGGCGATGATCTCGGCGACGGGATTATGCCGGCGGATCAGCGCGACCAGCTCCGGGGACGGCGGACCGTCCGCTTTCGTCACGAAGACATAGGAGGCGCGGCTGAGGTTGGCGACGGGCTCGCGCAGGACGCCGCGGGGAAGCAAGGCGCCGTTGCCGAAAGGATCCCGGCTGTCGATGAGCAGCAGGTTGATCTGGCCGCGGAGCGGGAGATACTGCAGGCCGTCGTCCAGCAGGATCGTATCGACGCCGAAGCGCCGCAGCGCGAACCGTCCGCCTTCGACGCGGTCGCTGTCGACGATGACCACGACGCCGTCGGCGCAGAGATTCTGGGCGAGCATGCAGGGCTCGTCGCCGGCCTCATCAGGTCCGGCGAGGACGTGCTTCCCGTCGGAGACCACCAGCGGATCCGGCCGGCTGCCCTGGGTCAGCCAACGCCAGAAGCGCTTGGCCATCGAATCCGAGGCGCCTTTGTATCCGCGGGAAAGGATGGCGACGCGACGACCGCGGCCGGCGAGGACCTTGGCCATCTTGAGGACCACCGGGGTCTTGCCCGTGCCGCCGACGGTGAGATTGCCGACCACCACGACCTTGCAACCCAACGGGGTGTCGCGGAGGACGCGCTGTCGGTAAAGCCAGAGCCGCAGGCGCACCAGAAGCTCGAAAACCCATGAAAGCGCCCTGAGGAAACCTCCCAGCATGGCCGCGCCGGGCCCGCGCCTTCGATCGTACGCCACGTCGACGGCATAGCTCGCGATCGCCTCTCCCAAGGAGGAAAAGAACCCTCTGTGCTTCGCGGCCATGGACGAATTGATGCAAAGTTGTTTGACGAAGGCAACCATCCCGATTGAGAAGGACGACCCAGCGCCATGCTCGTACACCTGTTGCGCACCAAACTTCTCCGGGCCGAGGTCACCGCAGCCCGGCTCGATTACGAGGGCTCCTTGGCCGTCGACCGGGAGCTCATGGCCCTCGTCGGGATGCTGCCGTACGAGAAGATCCTGGTCGGTAACCTGGCCAACGGCGAACGGTTCGAGACCTATGCCATCCCGGCCCCAGCAGGCACCCGCGAAGTCTGCCTCAACGGCGCGACCGCCCACCTAGGCAAACCCGGCGACCTGCTGGTCATCATGACCTTCGCCGAAGTGACCGCCGCCGAAGCCCCGGCATGGAAACCCCGCACGGCGACCCTCGCCGAAGGAAACCGCCGCATCATCCGCATCGAGAACCCCGAAGTCCCCGTCGAACTCCTCACCACCTTCCAACGATGAGCTATCGTCTCTACATCCCCGGCCCCCTCACGGTCTCCGACTCCATCATCCGGGCCATGGCCAGACCCATGGTCGGGCACCGCTCGGGCGATTTCGTCAAACTTTATAATGACATGCAGCCCCGGCTGCAGTCGATGTTCTTCACCCAGGACCCCGTCTACCTCTCCACCAGCTCCGCCTGGGGCGTGATGGAAGGCGCGCTGCGCAACGTCTGCCGCAAGGGCGTGCTCAACTGCATGAACGGCGCGTTCTCGGACAAGTGGAACGACGTCGCCAAACGTTGCGGGAGACACGCCGAAGCCCTGCAGTTCGACTGGGGCAAGCCCGTCGACCCGGAAGCCGTCCGCAAGGCGCTCGCCACCGGCAAGTTCGACTGCATCACCTTCATCCACTCCGAAACCTCGACCGGCACCCTCTCGCCGATCGCGGACATCATGGCCGTGGTCCGCGAGTTCCCGGACGTCGTCTCGATCGCCGACACGGTCAGCTCTTTCTCGACCATCCCGATCAAGAAGGACGAGCTGGGCGTCGACATCTTCCTGACCGGCTCGCAGAAGGCCCTCGCCCTGCCTCCCGGCCTCGCGATCTTCGCCGTCAGCGAACGCGCCCGCGAACGCGCCAAACAGTCACCGGACCGTGGCTACTATTTCGACCTGATCGAGTTCCACGACAACCATGTCAAGGGCATGACCCCCTCGACGCCTTGCATCTCGCTCTTCTACGGCCTCCAGCAGCGCCTGCTCGAAGTCGAAGCGGAAGGCCTCGAGAATCGCTACGCCCGCCACCTGCGGCACAACGAACGCCTGCGCGCAGGGGGCCTCGCCAAGGGCTTCTCGCTCCTGCCAGAAGTCCGCTTCGGCACCCGCGGCCTCAACTGCTTCAAGAACGACCGCAACGCCGACCTCGAAAGGCTCAACAAGACGCTCAAGTCCCGTCACAACCTCGTCATCGACGGCGGCTACGGCAAGCTGAAGGGCAAGACCTTCCGCATCTCCAACATGGGCGACGAGACCGACGCGACCATCGACGCCTTGATCACCGCCCTTGACGACTCCTTCGCCGAGCAGGGACTGTAACCGAGTTTGACAGCCGGTCATCATCCGACGCATGCGCAAGAAGCCCGCCAAGCCCCTCGAAACCG
>JBJTAX010000095.1:0-10850 GCA_046091055.1 Verrucomicrobiota bacterium
GGGCTGGATTCGGCGGGCGACTCAGGTAGACCTTGGGACTCATGGCACGAAAGGCAAAACAGGACTCCGATGACACGCCGAAGAAGGTGGCGATGCACACGCTGAAGCTCGACGCGGCCCAGGCCGCCAAGCTGCGCGCGATCCTGGTCGCCAAAGGTTGGGTCTCCTTCCCGGTCGACCACGCGGCCTTCGCCTTCAAGGGCGAGAACCTCAACATCGTCCATTATAAGTCCGGCAAGTGCGTCGTCTCAGGCAAGGGCACCGAGGACTTCGTGAAATTCACCCTCGAACCCGACGTGACGGGCCAGGCCGTCCTCGGCTACGAGGCCGAGAACAATCCCGATTGGTTCGAGGAGCACGCGGGCCTCGACGAGTCCGGCAAAGGCGACCTCTTCGGACCGGTGGTCTCGGCCTGCGTCATCGCGTCGGGAGAGATGACCCGCGAGTGGATCGGCCTGGGCATCAAGGACTCGAAGAAGCTGACCGACCCGAAGATCGCCGAGCTCGACCGCGTCATCCGCTCCACGCCCGGCGTGGCGGTGAAGACGACGTTCATGCGCATGGCGAAGTACAACGAGCTGCATTCGCGCTTCGGCAAGAACCTCAACCGCCTGCTGGGCTGGATGCACGCGACGTCGTGCGAAGAAGCGCTCAAGGACTTCGAACTGAAGCACCAGCGCCGCCCGAAGTGGGGCCTGCTCGACCAGTTCTCCGAAGAGCCGCTCGTGCAGAAGGAACTCGCCCGCAAGGGCGTCGAGTTCGACCTGCGCATGCGGACCAAGGCCGAAGCCGATCCCGTCGTCGCGGCCGCCTCGATCGTCGCGCGCGCGGCCTTCGTCCGCGAACTCGACCGGCTCTCGCAGGACGGCGGCGTCCACCTGCCCAAGGGCTCGGGCGCCGAAGCCAAGAACGCCGGCCTCGAGCTCGTCGGCCGCCTCGGCCCGGCGATCCTGGTCAACTTCGCCAAGCTGCATTTCCGCACGGCCTACGAGGTCCGCGGGCTCGAGCCGCCGGAGTCCAAGCCGTTCATCCGCCGCAAGAAAGCGCCGTAAGCCGTGGCCTCCCTGGCGTCATTCGACCGCAAGAAGGGCGCCGACCGCCCAGGGATCGCGGGCGTCGACGAAGCCGGCCGCGGGTCCCTCTGCGGCCCGGTGATCGCCGCGGCGGTGCTGCTCGACGCCGGCTTCTACGGCGAGCCGGCCTGGCTGCGGAAGCTCGCCGGCGCGAACGACTCCAAGAAGCTGACGGCGGAAAAACGGGCCGAGTTCCGCGCGACGATCGCGCAGATGGAGTCAGAAGGGAAGCTGAAGACCGCCTGGGCGGCCGGCACGGTGATGGAGATCTCGGCCCACAACATCCTCGGCGCGACGCGCCTCGCGATGGCGCGGTGCATCGCGAAGCTGGCCGTCGGGCACATGGCGCCCCTCTTCGCCGCCGCCGGCACCGAAGGCGAGCTCTTCGGGCGGACCGACGCGCGCACGTTCCTCGTGCTCGTCGACGGCCTGCCCCTGCGGCCGTTCGCCTGGGCCCACGAAGCGGTCAAGGGCGGCGACGGCCGGAGCCTCGCCATCGCGCTCGCCTCCATCGTCGCCAAGGTCGAGCGCGACCGGATGCTCGTCGAGCTGGACGCCCGCTACCCGCGATACGGTTTCGCGACGCACAAAGGCTACGGCACGCCCGAGCACGTCGAAACCCTCCGCGCCCACGGCCCCTGCCCGGAGCACCGCGACCTCTTCGTGCGCACGATCCTCGCCGGCGACCCCCCGCCCACGGAATCCGTCGACGGCGAATTCAGTTTCGAGTGAGCAAGGCCTCCGCCGGCCGGGCCCGCCTATCCCCTGGCCGTCGCATCCGCCAACAACCACGCCCAGGTGGCGACGACGCCCTCCGGCCGCGCGTTGAGCCGGTCGTAATCCCGGAGCAGCGCCTTCAGTTCCGTCGGCGAGAAACGCGGGTCGCCGGTCACGCCGCTGCGATGCAGGTGACGGAAGAAATCGAGGGCGCTCGGGTAGGTCTCCTCGGATTCGAGGACCCCGTGGGCATGGACGTCGAACTTGGCGCCCTGCAGCAACGCGAGCCACTGGGCCTCGTCGCGCCAGCGCACCGGCCCTTCGCCGATGAGGTCGCGCAGCTCGTGCAGGCAAGGATCGCACGGCACGCCGAGGAGCAGACGACCACCCGCCGGCAAGGCCGCGCGCCAATGACGCAGCACCGCGGCCGGATCGGCGGCCCAGTGGAGGAGCCCGCTCGAAGCGAGCCCGCCGGCCTTGTCGATCGGTCCGAAAGCGTTGCGCACCGACCAGTTGGCGGTCGGCACGGCCTGTCGGCCCAGCTCCACCTTCGCCGGCGAGGCGTCGGTGGCGTCCACGTTCACGCCTTGGGCAAGCAGCGCCACGGTGAGGAAGCCCGTGCCGGCGCCGAGCTCGGTCACGCGCCCGCCCCGACGGAACGGCGCGAAGGCGGCCAGCGCTTCGGCGAAACGCTTCTGGGGCGCGGCGTGCGCGCCGTAGCTCTCGGCTCGTTCGTCGAAACGCATGGGGTCAGGGGGCGAGGAACTCGCGCAGGTCGTGCCCGAGTCCTTCCACAGTATGGCAGCCGACGACGGCTTGGCAAACGCCCGGGGCATCCAGCAGCGCGTCCTGGTCGCCCACGTAGGCTTCCCAGCCAGGGTTGAGCCCCTGACGTCCGAAGGTGATGAGCGAGATGCCCGCGGGCTGGGCCAGGATATCGAGGCCGGCCCGGAGGTGTTCCTCCTCGTACGGCAGCGCATCGCCCGGCATCGGCGCGAGCCCCGCGCGCTTCCGGAAATCGGCCAGGGCCGCCGGGGCGTCGGCATCGAGCCAGCGACGCAGCCACTTCACCTGCGTTTCGCCGTGCTTGCCGCATTTGCCATGCTCGGAACAGAAGGAGGTGAACGGGGCGAAGAGCAGCACCTTGGCCGGCAACTTCACGCCGCGCGCGCCGGCCTCGAGCACGAGGTGCGCGCCGAGCGACCACGCGATGACCGCGTCGCAGCCGGCCAGGTTCTCGGCGGCGCCCATGACGGGCGGATAGATGAGGTGCTCGGCGTCCGGCGCATGCGCCACGGCGAGGGCCTTCATCTCCTCGAGCGAGACGCCCCAGCCGCCCAGCCAGCCGATCTTCATGCGGAGACGCCCTGCAAGGCGGAGACAAAGGAGGACAGCACGGCGGGAGAAAGACCTCGGCGGAGCGAGAGGCGGATGCGTCCGGTGCGCGCGGGCACCGTGGGCGGCCGGATGGCGGAGACCATGAAGCCGGCGGCGCGCAGGGCTTCCGCGAACTTCAGGGTGACCTCGGAATCGCCGAGGATCAGCGGGATGATGGGCGAATCGCCCGACGGGACGGCGAAGCCCGCGCCGACCAGCGCGTCGCGCCAGGCATGGGAGAGCGCAGGGAGTTCGGCCCGTTCGGCGGACATCCCCTTCACGCGATCGACCGCGGCGAGGGCGGCGGCGGCACAGGACGGCGCGAGGTAGGTCGAATAGACGAACTCGCCGGCGAAGTTGATGAGGGCGTCGCGGACCTCCGGGGCGTGGGAGAGTACGTAGGCGCCTTGCGAGCCGAGGCCTTTGCCGAGCGTGCCGACCACGATGTCCGCGGCGGCGAAGACGCCCTGCGCCTCCTGCAGGCCTGCGCCCGTCGCGCCATACCAGCCCGTCGCATGGGCTTCGTCGAGCACCCAGCAGAAGCCGAAACGCTTCCGCAGCGAAGCGAGGCGCTTCAGGTCGGGGCTGTCGCCGTCCATCGAGTAGACGCTCTCCGTCACGACGAAGATCACGCCGTCGAGGGCGGGCTCCTCGTGGAGCATGAGCTCGAGCGCATCGAGGTCGTTATGGGCGAAGCGACGCAGCCGGGCGCCCGAGGCGAGGATGCCGTCGAGCATGCTCGCGTGCACGAGTCGGTCGGCGAGGACGACGTCGCCCTGCTTGGGCAGCCCGCCGAGCACGGCGGAATTCGCGGCGAAGCCGGTGTTCATCACCAGCCCATGCACGTACCCCTGCCAGGCGGCGAGGGTCTGCTCGAGCTGCTGGTGGATCTCGGTGTAACCGGTGACGAGCGGCGAGGCGGACGCCGAGGCGCCCCATGCCTGCAACGCGGCCACGGCGGCGGCGACGACCGCCGGGTCGCGGGAGAGGCCGAGGTAGTCGTTGTCGGCCAGGTTGACGCGTCTGTCGTCCGCGGCCCGGGCGGTCAGCTTGCGGCGCAGCGACGACCCTTCGCGCTGGGCGAGGGACTGGCGCAGGCGCTGCAGCAGGGCTTCGTTCACCGCGGCAGGAAATGGAAGCGGGCGGACCTGAGTCCGCGGCCGGACTCGCCGAGCAACGGGATCCAAGAGGCCTGCAGGCCGGCGCGATTGCTCGCGGCGACTTCCTTCGAAGGCTTCTTGATCGCGTTGAGCCAGACCCCGATGGGGCCGTCGTAACGGCGCCGCAGATAGGCGATGGACAGGCGCGCCTGGTTGATCGCGCCGAGCCGGTCTTCGACGACGACGATGGCGACGGTCGGATTGATGGCCGCGGCGAAGTCCGCCCAGTCCTGGCCCTTGGGATCGATCGGCACGGCCACGCCGCCGGCGCCTTCGACGACGCGACTCGGCGCGTGCGGGACGGCTTTGTAGAGCTTCAGGAGCGTCGCAAGATCGAGCCTCTTGCGGGCCTGCTTCGCCGCGGCGAGCGGGGCGATCGGCGCGGGGAGCGACAAGAGCGTGTTCGCTTCGGCCCAGCTGCCGGCCGCCTTCGGGGCGTCGGCCGGACGCCCGAAGCCGGCGCCGGATTCCACGGGCTTGATGACCTGCGTGAAACCGTCGCGGGCGAGACGGCGCGCGAGCAGGCCGGCGACATGGGTCTTGCCCACGCCGGTGTCGCTGCCGGTGACGAAGATGACGGCCATCTTACTTGCAGCCGCAGCCGCCGGTGCCGCAGGACGCCTCGGCCGAGCGGGCCGCGGCGAACTCGGCGACGCCCGGCCACTCGGCCGGCTTGGCGTCCGCCGGGGCGATCTCGCCGCGATGGATGCGGCGCGCGTCGTCCGGATGCATCGGGTGCAGGCCGAGGCGCTTCATGAGGTTCATGTCCTCCTCGATGTCGGGATTGCCCGTGGTGAGGAGCTTCTCGCCGAGGAAGATCGAGTTGGCGCCGGCGAGGTAGCAGAGGGCCTGCGTCTCGTCGTTCATGCTAGCGCGGCCGGCGGAGAGGCGGACCATCGCCTTCGGCATCAGGATGCGGGCGACGGCGAGCGTGCGGACGAACTCGATCGTATCGACGAACTTGCGGCCGGCGAGCGGCGTGCCTTCGACGGCGACGAGCGCGTTGATCGGCACGGAGTCCGGCTGCGGGTCGAGCTGGGCGAGCTCGACGAGCATCTTCAGGCGGTCGTCGACCGTCTCGCCCATGCCGATGATGCCGCCGGAGCAGACTTCGAGGCCGGCCTTGCGGACGTTCGAGAGGGTCTGGAGACGGTCATCGTAAGTGCGGGTGGTGATGATCTTGGAGTAGTGCTCGCGGGAAGTATCGAGGTTATGGTTGTACACGTCGCAACCGGCCTGCTTGAGGCGGGCGGCCTGCTGTTCGCTGACCATCCCGAGGGTGCAGCAGACCTCGAGGCCGAGCTCTTTCACGCCGGCGACGGTGTCCAGGACGCTGTCGAACTGCTTGCCGTCGTTCACGCGGCGCCAGGCGGCGCCCATGCAGAAGCGGGTCGCGCCGCCGGCCTTGGCCTTGCGCGCGTCGGCGAGGATCGCCTGCGTCTCCATCAGGGCCTCGGTCTCGAGGCCGGTCTGGTTGTGGATGGACTGCGGGCAGTAGGCGCAGTCTTCGGGGCAGGCGCCCGTCTTGATGGACTTCAGCGTGCAGAGCTGCACGCCGGCCGGATCCTGATGGGCCTGGTGGACTTGCTGAGCGCGGAAGATCAGCGTGTTGAGCGGCAGGTCGTAGAGCGCGCGGGCTTCGGTGAGGTTGGGCATGATGTAATAAAGAAGGTGGTGGCGGTTGGCGGTTAGGAAAGATGCTTGAGGTAGGGGCGGCACCGCGTGCTGCCCTAGTCTGCTTTATGGTTCGGAAGCACGTCGTCCATCGCGAGGCGGACGGCGCGGACGAGGTGCTTCACCTCGTCGGCTTGGATGGCGATCGGCGGGACGAAGAGGATCGAGTCGCCGAGCGGACGGATGACGAGGCCGTGACGGCGCGCGGCGAGGGCGACGCGATAGCCGGCGCGGGTGTCGGTCGGCCAGCGCTCCGCGGTCGCCGGGTGGAATTCGACGGAGCCCGGGAGGCCGAGCTGCCGGACCGTGCGCACGTGGGCATGCCCGGCGAAGGCCGCCGCCATCTCGCGGCCGAGCAGCGCGGCGCGGTTGGCGACCTGGCCGGAGGCCAGCATCGGCTTCAGCTTACGCAGCGAGGCGAGGGCGACCGCGCAACCGAGCGGGTTGCCGGAGAAGGTGTGACCATGGAAGAAAGTCTTCCCTTCGGAGAACTTCCCGAGGAAGGCCGCGTAGATCTGCTCCGAGGTCAGCGTCGCAGCCAGCGGCAGGTAGCCCGCGGCGAGTCCTTTCGCCAGGCAGAGGAAATCCGGGACGACGCCTTCCCGCTCCGCCGCGGTCAGCGCACCGAGACGCCCGAAACCGGTGAAGACTTCGTCGAGGATGAGATGCACGCCGTATTGGCGGCAGAGGGCGGCGACGGCCTTGACGAAGCCTGCGGGCTGCTGGACCATGCCGGCGGCGCCTTGGACGACGGGTTCGAGGATCAGGCAGGCGGTCGTGGCGGCATCGCGCTCGAGGAGCGCCTGCAGCGCGGCCAGCGAAGCGGAGGCGTCGGAACGGGCGACCTGACCGGCGCACTCGGAGTGGACCGGCGACGGGAAGGTCTGCGCGGCGAAGAGCCACGGAGTGAAGCGACGATGGAACTCGGAGCGCTCGCCGACGGCCATCGTCCCGAAGGTGTCGCCGTGATAGGCGCCTTCCATCGAGATGACCCCGTGCTTGGCGTCGCGGCCGACGAGCTGCCAGTATTGGAACGAAAGCTTCAGGGCGACCTCGACGGCGTTGCTGCCGTTGTCGGTGAAGAAGCAACGCGGCAGGGCGCCGGCGGTGAGCCCGGCGAGGTCTTCGGCCAGCTCGGTCGCGACCGGGTGGTTCAGTCCCAGGAGCGTCACATGGGCGACCCGTTCGGCCTGTTCGCGCAGGGTCCGGTTCAAGTCGGGGTCGTTGTGGCCGTGGACGTTCGTCCAGACCGACGCGTTGCCGTCGAGGTAGCGCTTCCCTTCCCCGTCGATCAGCCAGTTGCCCTCGCCGCGGACCAGGTGGAGGCGGGGGTTGTCCCGGTATTCCCGCATCTGGGTAAACGGATGCCACCCGAAACGCCGGTCGGCGGCGTCGAGGGCGTCCGGGGCGGACGAAGCGGCTACGGGGGCCGTCGGCATGCCCCTGTCATAGCCCCCTCGGGCCTATTGTTAAGTCCTAAGTAGGGGGAGGTTTACAATGGCCTAGACCCTAGGTTTAGCGGTTTGCGGCTGGCGGTTAGCGGTTGGGAATTCCAGCAACTCAAAGGGAAACCAGCAACCGGGAAGCATGCTGCGGGCATCATGCCCCCCAGCCGATCACCCGATCTCCCCTTGGCTTCCTTGAATCCATGCCTCGGGGTAGGGTCGGGAGACAGGCACGAAAAAGGCCGCCCTTGCGGACGGCCTTCTCATCGTCGATCAACCCGGACGGCTCATTCGAAGTCGTAGATCTTGACGGAATCCCAGTAGGCCTTGCAGTCGGCGATGAAGGCCTGGTGGATCGGGTCGATCTGATAGGCGTCGTGGTCGGCGTGGTTCTTGAACACGAAGAACTCGGCGAAGTCGTAGGTGGTGTCGATGATCGGGCGGACGGCGTGCTGGCTCGGGACGCCGACGTAGCCGCTGTGGATGCTCTTGATCTTGAGCAGGCCGCGGAGCTTGGCCTCGAATTCGGCGCGCTGGGCGGCGGTGATATCTTTCTTGAGGTAGAAGAAGACGACGTGGTGGAACATAAGGCGCGTAGGCTTGGCGAAGTCCCGGCCGAAGGAAACAGCAAAGTGCGCGGGCAAAGGCGTCCTTGCCTCAGGACGGCCGCGGGACACGCTGGCGGCCTCGCATGCAGTCCCTCGTCGCCCTCTTCCCGGAAGTCACGCCCGCCCAGTGGGAGCAGCTGACCGCCATGGCCGCGCTCCACCGCGAATGGAACGAGAAGATCAACCTGGTCTCGCGCAAGGACATCGAGAACCTCGAGCGCCACCATTACGCGCCGTGCGTCGCCGCGGTGAAGTTCCTCAGGCTCATGGACGGTTGCCGCGTCATGGACGTCGGCACCGGCGGCGGCTTCCCCGGCCTCATCCTCGCCGTCCTCTACCCGAAGGCCCGCTTCACGCTCGTCGACTCGGTCGGCAAGAAGATCACGGTCGTCACCGACATCGCCGCGCGCCTCGGCCTCAGGAACGTCGACGTGAAGAACGCCCGCGCCGAGACGATGAACCACGAGCACGACTTCGTCACCGGCCGCGCCGTGGCGGACCTCCGCACGTTCGTGCACAACACCCGCCAGCTCCTCTGCAAGGGCCAGAAGCATTCCCTGCCCAACGGCATCCTCTACTGGCAGGGCGGCGACCCCGCCGAGGAGGCCGCGAAGTCCAACCTGAACCCGGTCTTCAGCTTCGAACTCCGTCCCCTGCTCTGGGACGACGAGAAATTCGAAGGTAAGCGCATCGTCCTCTACCGCAGCCAGGACCTCCTGCGTTGCAAGAAGCCGGACCTGCCCGGGATGACACATTCGGGCCGCCCCCCGCCTTGACCCTTGGGCGGCAACCCCCACGTTAGGGGCGATGTCCCGCCAGAGACTCCCTTTGAACCCGGCCGGCGAGCGCCTTGAGGCCCTCCTGCGCCAACGCATCGCCTACCTCGACGGCGCGATGGGCACCATGATCCAGCAGCTCAAGCTGTCGGAGGCGGACTACCGCGGAGAACGCTTCAAGGACCACCCCGGCCAGCTCAAGGGCAACAACGACCTGCTCGTCATCACCAAGCCGTCCGTCGTCCGCGACATCCATCGCGCCTACCTCGACGCCGGCGCCGACATCCTCGAGACCAACACGTTCAACGGGACGTCCATCGCGATGGAGGACTACGCGATGACGCACCTCGTCCGCGAGCTCAACACCGAGGCGGTCAAGGCCGCCCGCGAAGCGGTCGACGCCTTCAAGGCCGCCCACCCGGGCAAGGACGCCTTCGTCGCCGGCGCCATCGGCCCGACGAACAAGACGCTGTCGATGTCCCGCGCCGTCAACGACTCCGCCAAGCGCGACGTGACGTTCGTCCAGGTGCGCGACGCCTACCGCGAGCAGGTCGACGCGCTGATCGACGCCGGCGCCGACCTCCTGCTCTGCGAGACGGTCTTCGACACCCTCGTCCTCAAGGCCGCCCTCTTCGCGATCGACGAGGCCTTCGAGGCCCGCGGCTTCCGCCTGCCGGTGATGATCTCCGGCACGATCACCGACGCCTCCGGGCGCACGCTCACCGGCCAGACGACCGAAGCCTTCTGGAACTCCGTCCGACACGCCCAGCCGATCAGCATCGGCATGAACTGCGCCCTCGGCGGCGAGCAGATGCGCCCGCACATCGCCGAGCTCGCAAGGAAGGCCGACCTCTACGTCTCCTGCTATCCGAACGCCGGCCTGCCCAACCCGCTCTCGCCGACGGGCTTCCCGGAAGGCCCGGAAGACACCGCCGCCATCCTCGAGACCTTCGCCCGCGACGGCCTGGTCAACATCCTCGGCGGCTGCTGCGGCACCACGCCCGGCCACATCGCCGCCATCCGCCGCCGCACCGAGCAATACCCGCCCCGCGTCCCCGGCGAGGTCCGCCCCGCCCTCAGGCTCTCCTGACTCGAGGCGCTGAACATCGTCGGCGGCCCCGGCACCTTCGTGAACGTCGGCGAGCGAACCAACGTCGCCGGTTCCCGCATCTTCAAAGGCCATGTCCTGGGGGGCGATTACAAGGCCGCCCTGCGCGTCGCCAAACAGCAGATCGAAGCCGGCGCCACGGTCATCGACATCAACTTCGACGAAGGCCTGCTCGACGGCGTCACGGCGATGACGCGCTTCCTGAACATGGCGGCGACCGAGCCGGACATCGCCCGCGTGCCGTTCATGATCGACTCGTCGAACTTCGGCATCGTCGAGACCGGCCTGCGCTGCGCGCAGGGCAAGGCCATCGTGAACTCGATCTCCCTAAAGGAGGGCCACAAGGAGTTCGTCCGGCGCGCCCGCCTCTGCCGCCGCTACGGCGCCGCGATGATCGTGATGGCCTTCGACGAACAGGGCCAGGCCGCCAGCTTCGCCGACAAGGTCCGCATCTGCGTCCGCGCCTACGGCATCCTGACGCAGGAGGCCGGCGTCGACCCGCAGGACATCATCTTCGATCCGAACATCCTGACCATCGGCACGGGCATGCCGGAGCACAACCGCTACGCGCTCGACTTCATCGAGGCGGTCGCGGAGATCAAGCGCCTCTGCCCCGGCGCCCGCACCTCGGGCGGCCTCTCCAACGTCTCGTTCTCCTTCCAGGGCAACAACAAGGTCCGCGAGGCCATCCACTCGGTCTTCCTCTACCACGCCGTCAAGGCGGGGCTCGACATGGCCATCGTCAACGCCGGCATGCTCGAGGTCTACACGGAGATCGACCCGGAGCTCCGGGACCGCGTGGAGGACCTCGTCCTCTGCCGCCGGCCGGACGCCACGGAGCGCCTGCTCGAGATCGCGCCGCGCTACGCCGGCCAGAAGACCGAGACCGACCAGTCGAAGAAGCACGAGTGG
>JBJTAX010000096.1:0-2533 GCA_046091055.1 Verrucomicrobiota bacterium
TGGAGAAGACGGAACTCCCGCCGACGGCCGTCCTCCACGCGCCGGGGTTCTCGGGCCGGCCGATCCGCGACTGGACCGAACTCGCCGAAGCCTCCCAGCGCGAGCGTAACCTGATCATCAAAGCCAGCGGCTTCCATGAGACCGCCTGGGGCGCCCGCTCGGTGACCCTCGGCAGCGACGTCTCCCGCGAGGACTGGCTCGAGGCCATCGAGAACGCGCTCAACCCCGAGAACGAGACCTTCCATGTGATGCAGGCCTACCATAAGCCGTCGCGCCTGCGCCACCCCGTGTATGCCGACGACGGGACCGTGGCGCCTGCCGACGGCCGGGTCCGGCTGTGTCCTTACTTCTTCGTCGACGGCGATTCGGGCGAGCTTTCGGGCATCCTGGCGACCTTCTGTCCGGCCGACAAGAAGATCATCCACGGGATGAGCGACGCGGCCCTGCTGCCCTGCCACGTGGTCGGCTGAAGGGCTTGCGTCGCCTTGCTTCCGGCCGGCTTTGCGGCCAAGGTAGGCGCATGAGACTCCTCGCCCTCGGTCTGTTCTCGCTCCTCGGCCTGCTCGGCGACCTCGCGGCCGCCGTCCGCACCAAGGTCGACCTGGTCAACCTGACCCCGGACATCCGCCCGGGCGAGAAGGCCCTGATCGCGATGCGCTTCCGCTGCGACCCTCACTTCCACATCTATTGGAAGAACCCCGGCGACGCCGGCCAGTCCCCCACGGTCGAGTGGCAGGAGAAGTCCGGCACCACCGTCGGCGATTTCGTCTGGCCCGGTCCCAAGATGCTCGATCAATCGGGCGTCTACAATTTCGTCTACGAGGACGAGACCCTGCTGCTCATGGAAGTCGCCGTCCCCGCCGGCGCCAAGGGCGCGCTGACCTTCAAAGGCAAAGCGGAATGGCTGGAATGCGACGACTCCGGCTGCTGGCCGCACGACAAACAGGTCGAACTCACCTTGCAGGTGGGCGCCGGCAACGTCGCCTACAAATACGACCCGAAGCTCTACCCGGCGCTCCGTCCTCGCCTGACGACGACCGCGACGAGCGACGGCAAGCGGCTCACGGTCGCCGTCCCGGCGGGTGAGAAACTCCCGCAGACCTGGTTCCCGGAGCGCGGCTTCGTCGCCCCGACCGCGACGGCCAAGCAGAAGCAAGCCGGCGGCAACGTCGTCTTCGAACTGACGGACGCCACGGAGAAGCTGGATTCCGGCGACCTGATCTTCACCACGCGGGCGGCCGACGGCGGCTTCGTCGACATCAAGGCGGCCTTGGGCGGAGCACCGGCCAAAGCCGCGCCCGCCCCCGAGGTCACGCCGACGAAGAGCACCGGCGAATGGCAACCTTGGTCGCCGGAAGCCCAGGCGCAGGCCCTCGCCGCCGGCAAGGTCGTCTACGTCGACTTCACCGCCCGATGGTGCGCCACCTGCCAGGTCAACAAGCGAGTCTACGCCCAAGGCGACGTCGCCCAGGCGCTGGCCTCCGCCGGCGTCGTGCTCCTCAAGGCCGACTGGACGAAGAAAGACGCGGCCATCGCCGAAGAACTGGGCAAATACGGCCGTACCGGCATCCCCTTGAACGTCTTCCTGAGGGCCGGCCAGCCTCCGGCGGTGCTCTCGGAGGCTCTCACCGGCACCGAGGTGAAGGCGGCCTTGGCCGCGACCGTCGCCGGCCAGGCCTACCAAGCAGAGCAGACCACTCACTCCTTCGCCTTCTGGCTGTTGCTCGCGTTCGGCGGCGGCATCCTGCTCAACCTGATGCCCTGCGTCTTCCCGATGATCGGCCTCAAGGTGCTCGGCTTCGCGAAGGAAGCCGGTGCCGCGCGCTCCACGGTCGTCCTCAACGGGCTCCTCTACTCCGCCGGCGTGATCGCCAGCTTCCTCGTGCTCGCCTTGCTCATCATCGGACTCAAGTCCGGAGGATCCTCGGTCGGCTGGGGCTTCCAGATGCAGTCTCCGGGCTTCGTGCTCGGAACCTGCGTGCTGATGGTCGTCCTCGGCCTTTCCCTCGCCGGCGTCTTCGAGATCGGTGTCGGCCTCGGCGGCGTCTCCGCCGGGGAAGGCGACGGCCGCGTCGCGACGTTCCTCTCCGGCGTGCTCGCGACGGTGGTCGCCACGCCCTGCACCGCCCCGGGCCTGGGCGCCGCCCTCGGTTTCGCGCTGGACAAGGACCGCTCGACCGCCGAGACGCTGCTGTTCTTCAGCGTGATCGGCGCAGGCATGGCCCTGCCCTACCTTCTGTTGTCAGCCTTCCCGCGTCTGGCTGCGATGCTGCCCCGCCCGGGAGAATGGATGGAATCCCTGAAACAGGGCATGTCCTTCCCTCTCTTCGCCTACGCCCTCTACCTGCTCTGGGTGCTCAACGCCCTGGTGGAGGACGCAGCGTGGGTGCGTGACGCCTCGCTCGGCCTCGCCGTCATCGCAACGGCCTGCTGGGTGCTGGGCCGGTGGGGCGCGTTGCATCGCTCCGAGCGGGCAAGGCTCACGGCCAAGCTGATCGCCGTCACGCTGTCCGCCGTCACGCTGGCTTATCTC
>JBJTAX010000097.1:0-3066 GCA_046091055.1 Verrucomicrobiota bacterium
AGCTTCTCGAGGACGAAGGCGTCGACGGGATGCTTCTCGCCGTTGGCCGGCAGGGCGGGGCGGGTCGGGGCGACGTATGCCCAATGCTGTTTATACTCCGCGCCTTCGGCGATCCAGCGCTTCAGGGTCTCCTTCTGCGCGGCGGTCAGCGTGCGGTGCGAATCCGGCGGCGGCATCACCTCATCGGAGTCGGTCGAGACGAGTCGTTTGACGAGCTCGCTCGCTTCGGCGTCTCCCGGGACGAAGGCTTTCTTCTCCAAGGCGGTCTCGCGGACGTCGAGGCGCAGCTTGGCCTTGCGCTTGTTGCCGTCCGGTCCGTGGCAGTAGAAGCAGTTCTCGGACAGGATCGGGCGGACGTCCTCGTTGTAGTCGACCTTCGCGCCGAAGGCGGGCAGGGCGGCAAGGAGCGCGGCGAGGAGGGGGCTGATCCGGGGCATGGGGAGATTTTAACAGGTGAAGCCCGAACGCGGAATGGTCGGGGCCGATGGGCAGGTTGTAGAATACGACCAACCCTCGGTGGGGGTTGGCATACAGACAGCCCTGACCACCGATGGTTTCAATCACCGACTGACCCGTCGAGGCAGGTGGGTGGAATCACGCTACAATTCGCTGGAAACGGATAACCCTCCTTGCTTTGGGGTTGCTGGCAAGGCCGGGGCGGGTGTCATTCCGATCAGTGCGCCTTCTGGATCGCTATATCCTCGCCGAATGGGCCAAGGTCTTCGCCTTGGCCTTGCTGAGTTTCGTGGGCATCATGCTCCTCTCGGATGGCTATAACCGCATCCCTGAGTTCCTCGACCTAGGTGCGGGCTGGGGCACCATCGTCGCCTACCTGCTGCTCGGCTTGGTCCGGAGTCTCTCCCTGCTCATCCCGATCTCCCTCCTGATCTCGGTCATCTTCGTGCTGGCGACGATGAACCGCAACCAAGAGATCGCCGCCGCCCGCGCCGCCGGCATCGGCATGGGGCGGCTGACCGCCCCGCTCTGGGCCGTCGGCGGTCTGCTGGCCGGCCTGTTGGCTTTGCTCAACGCCATGCTCGTGCCGGACGCCTTGGAGGCCATGAACGCACTGCAGGAAGAAGCGCAGTTCGCGGCCTTGAAATCCAGAGGCGGCGTCGCTATTCCCAAGGGCCAGGCGACGTCGGTCTCCTTCGAGAACTCCAAGGCGCGCCGCCTCTGGCTCATCTCCAACCTCGGCCTCTCCGCCGGCCAGGCCTTCGAGGTCATCGTGCATTCCTTCGGCGCTGACGGCCGCGAGGTCCGCCGGGTGTCGGCGCGCTTCGCCGAATTCCGCAGGACGTCGCTCGGCTGGCGTTGGACCTTCCGCGAGGGCCGCGAGCTCAGGTTCGATCCGGCCACGGGCTCGCTCATGGCCCAGCCTCGTTTCCAGGAACTGACCACGTCCGGGTTCGACGACGATCCCGAGGTGATGTTCTACTCGACCAAAGACCCGGCGAAATTGTCCCTGCGCGAGGCCTCCCGCTTCGTCGACCAGGCCGGTTTCAATCCCGGCGGGCCCAACGCCGCCTACGCGATGCGCTATCACGCCATCCTGTCCGCGCCGGTCATCTGCCTCATCGTCATCGCCGTCGCCATCCCGTTCTCGGTGGTGCCCGGCCGCATCAACCCGATGGTCGGCGTCGCCAAGACCTTCGGCCTTTTCCTCGCCTTCTACTTCCTGACTTCGTTCTGCGCCGCCTTCGGCGAGAGCGGCGCGCTGCCCCCGCTGGTCGCCGCCTGGATTCCCGCCACGCTCGTCGCGTGCTGGGCTTTCCCGAAGCTGCGGGCCGTCAATTGATCCATGCTCAGAGCCATCCGCATCCGCCCCGGACGTCCCGTGCGCGCCCTCCGGGGGCATCCCTGGGCCTTCCTCGGCGAAGTCGAGTTCGTCGGCGAACCGCCGGTCGACGGCTACTGCGTCGAACTGACCGACCTCAAAGGCCGCTGCCTCGGCGCCGGCCTCTGGAACGGCAAGTCCCAGATCGCCTGGCGCCGCTACTCGCGCCGCCCGATCACCCTTGACGGCCCTTTGCTCGAAGAGCTCGTCACCGCTTCGGTCAATCGCCGCGCCGGCAAGCCGGTGTGCCGTCTGATCTGGTCCGAGGCCGACAGCCTTCCGGGCCTGGTCGTCGACCGTTACAACGACCTGATCACGATTCAGGCGCTGACGTGCGGCATCGACCGCCGCCTCGCCACGATCATCGACGTCCTGCAGCGCCTGCTGAAGCCGCGGGAGATCGTCCTGCGCAATGACGCCGCCACGCGCAAGCTCGAGGGCCTTCGCCAGGAGATCCGCACGGTCTCGGGCAAGCCGCTTGAGCCGTCTTGGATGGAGGTCGGCGGCGTGCAGGTGCTCATCGACCTCCTGGGCGGCCAGAAGACCGGCACCTACCTCGACCAGCTCGACCAGCATCAGAATGTCGCGAAGCTGGCCAAGGGCCGCCGCGTGCTCGACGCCTTCTGCAATCAGGGCGGCTTCGGCCTCGCCTGCGCCAAGGCCGGCGCCGCCAGCGTGCTCGGCCTCGACCAGTCCGAGGACGCCATCGCCGCGGCCCGCTCGGCCGCCGAACGCAACGGGCTGAGCGCCTCGTTCGAGGTCGCCAACGTCTTCGACTGGTTCACCGAGCACCGCGAGGCGTCCTTCGACCTCATCGTCCTTGATCCGCCGCCCTTCGCCCGCAGCAAGGACGCCGTCGACGGCGCCCTGCGCGGCTATAAGGAACTCAACCTTCGCGCTCTCCGCCTGCTCGCCCCCGGCGGCATCCTGGCGACCTATTCCTGTTCGCACCGCGTCTCGGAAGAGATGTACCTCGAGGTCATCGAGGCCGCCGCGTCGGACGCCCGACGCGAGGCCGTCATCCTGGAGCGCACCTCCCAGCCGGCCGACCACCCGGTGCTGCTGAACTTCCCCGAGAGCCGCTACCTCAAGGGCTTCATCGTCGAGATTCGGGCTTAACTCCCGGGCCGCTTCCGCTTTCATCGCGTCATGATCGTCTCCCTTCGCGGCAAGCTCATCGAAGCCGGCGTCTTGCGCGTCGTCATCGAGTCGTCGGGCGTGGGCTACGA
>JBJTAX010000098.1:0-6507 GCA_046091055.1 Verrucomicrobiota bacterium
CTGCTCGGCCTCACGCCCGAAGCCCCGCCCTTCGTCCGACCTGAAGCCAACCTGCGCCGTGACGCGGTCGCGGCCGTCCGCCGCTGGGCCGCCAAGGTGCGCACCAAGCAATCCTCATGAACTGCGTCATCTTCGGAGCCGGCGGCTGGGGCACGGCCATGGCGATCCACCTCGCCCGCCAAGGCCAGACCGTCACGCTCGTGCCGCGCCGCGTCGAACAAGCCCTCGCCCTCGCCACCACGCGCGAGAACACCGACTACCTGCCCGGCCACCGGCTCGACGACTCGATCCAGATCGGCCTCGAACCGCTGCCGGCGCTCATGGACGCCGACCTGGTCTTCCTCGCCTGTCCGTCCAAAGGCCTCCCGGAACTGCTCGCATCGATCGAGCCGGCGGTCCGCGCGTCCGGCGCGAAGATGGCGATCTCCCTCTGCAAGGGGCTCGACCTGAAGACGCTCCGCCGTCCCTCCGAACTCATGGCCGAAGCTTTCGGGCCGCTGCCCGTCGGCTCGCTCAGCGGCCCCAGCAACGCCGACGAAGTCGCGGCCGGCCTGCCGACCGCGCTCGTGCTCGCGGCCGGCGCCGACGAAACCCTGTTGAAGGAAGTGCAAGCCGCGGTCAGCGGCCCGACCATGCGCGCCTACACTTCGAGCGACCTCGTCGGCGTCGAGATCGGCGGCACGTTGAAGAACGTCTACGCGCTCGGCGCCGGGCTCTGCGACGGACTGGGGCTCGGCTCCAACGCCAAGGCCGCCTTGCTCACCCGCTCGCTCCAAGAGATGACCCGCCTCGGCGTGGCCCTCGGCGCGCGGCCGGAGACCTTCCTCGGACTCGGCGGCGTCGGCGACCTGATGGCGACGGCGCACGGGGCCTGGAGCCGTAACCGCGGGCTCGGCGAACAGGTCGCCAAAGACCCGCGCGGCACGCTCGCCGCTCTCGCGCACCGCAAGGAGGCCGTCGAAGGCCACCGTGCGGCGGAAGCCCTGGTCCGGCTTGCGGCCCGCAAGGAACTCGGCGCCCCGATTCTCTCCTGCCTGCACGCGATCCTTTACCAAGGACTCGACCCGCGCGCCGGCGTCGTCGCGCTGATGACGCGCGACCTCCGCGCGGAGGCATGAACGGTCCCGACGTCGTCGCCCGCCCTTCGCCGATCGCCGGACTGGGACTTTTCGCCCTGCGCGCCTTCGTCGCGGGCGAGCGCATCGCCGCCTACGTCGGTCCGGTCTCCGCACGACCGCCGAGCGACTCCGGCGGCGGTGTCTTCGCGCTGGAAATCTCGCCGGGGCGCTGGCTGGACGGCGGCGGGCCCGACAACCCGGCGCGTCTCGCCAACCACTCCTGCGCACCGACGGCGGAACTCATCTGGGACGAAGCGTCCGGACAAGCATGGCTGACGGCCAGCCGGCCGCTCGCACCCGGGGAGGAAATCACCTTCGATTACGGCTTTTCGCTGGCTGAAAGCCTCCGCCACCCCTGCCGATGCGGGGCGCCCGATTGCGTCGGCCGCATCATCGCCGCCCCCCGACGCGCGGCACTTCGACGGCACATGCGTTTTTCACGTCCAAGGGATTGACCACCCGCAGGGTGAACGTCAGTTTTCGCAGGTCAAAGCGCCCATTTCCCCATGAAAAAAGTCCCCCTTTCCGATCTCGATCCCAGGCTCCAGAAGCAGATCGTCGCCGCGGACCAGCAACTGAAGACCAACCCGCAGTACGCCCTGGAGATCCTTTCCGGCATCTTGGCCCGCAACCCGGGCTGCATCGAAGTCCGCCGTAGCCTGCGCAAGGCCCAGAAAACCATGCTTGGCACCAAGAAAGGGCTTTTCGACGGCCTTGCGGGGGTCCTGACCGCAGGCAAGATCGCCAAAGCCGTCGAAGCCGATCCGGTGGCCGCCATCGCCGCCGCGGAGGAGGCCTTGGCCAAGAAACCGACCGACGCCAACGCGAACAAGACCATCGCGCTCGCCGCCCTCAAACTCGGCTTCCATGAGCTCGCCGCCTTCGCCTACGAAGAGCTGGCCGCCAACGAGCCGACCCAGACCCAGCACTTCGTCGACCTCGCCAACGTCTGGATCGCCGCCGGTGAGTACGACCACGCCCTCGCCGCCGCCGACAAGGGCTTGAAGCTCTTTCCCGGCAATGGCGACCTCCAGGAAGCCGTCCGCAAGGCCTCGGTCAGCAAGACGATGAAGAAAGGCAACTGGGAGGACAAAGGCGACTTCCAGTCCAAGCTCAAGGACAAGGACGAGGCCCTCCGGCTCGACCAGTCCGCCCGCGCCGTCACCGACGCCGCCACCGCCCTCGCGCAGGCCGCCGAACTGGCCCAGAAAATCCAGGCCGCTCCCGACAGCCTCGACCTCTACCGCGAGATCGTCCGCATGTTCCTGATGGCCGAGGATCTCGACAGCGCCATCGCCTGGCTGCAACGCGGACGCCTCACCAGCCTCGGCAAGGCCGATACCTCCCTCGAGCGCCAGGAGAGCGACCTCGTCACCCGCCGTTACGAACGCATCTCGAAGCAGCTCCGCGAAGCCATCGCGGCCAACCCGGCGGACGCGGCCAGCAAGGAGGCCCTCGCCAGGAACGAGGCCGAGCTTGCGGACTTCCGCCTCAAGACGTCCCTCAGCCTCGTCGAACGCTATCCGAACGACTTCTCCTACCGCCACGAGCTCGGCTCGCTGCTGCTCGCGGCCGGCCGACTCGATGAGGCCGTCCAGCAGCTGCAATACGCGCAGCGCAACCCGAAGTTCCGGCAGCCGGCGCTGCTCGCCATCGGACGCGCCTTCACGCTCGGCGCGAAATTCGACCTTGCGGTGGAGCAGCTTATGACCGCCAAGAGCGAGGTACCGCTGATGAACGACCTGAAGAAGGAGATCATCTACGCCCTGGGCGAAACCTACGAGAAGATGGGCAAGCCCAAGGAAGCCGTCGACGAATACAAGATCATCTACATGGCCGACTCGGGCTACCGCGACGTCGCCAAGAAGATCAACGACTTCTACGAGCGCCAGAAGAGCGCTTCGGCCTGACCTCCCTCGTCGCGCCCCTCCTTCGCGGACGGCGCCTCCGTCCGCCTCACCCACTCCTGCCCATGGCACGCACCCCTTTCAAGAGCAACCTCATCGCCGACGTCGGCATCAGCATGGGAGACGAGGGCAAAGGCCGGCTGATCCCGGAGATCGTCCGTGAACTCCAGAGCCTGACCGGCCGCCGCGACGTCGTGGGCACGGTCCTGAAGGTCAACGGCGGGGCCAACTCCGGGCATACCGTCGCCGGCCTGAAGCTCAACCTCCTCCCAGGCGGCGTCGCCGAGCACGTCGTGGCCGGCCTCGCCCTCGGCGCCGGCGTCGTCGCCGACCCGCGCAAGGCCCTGTGGGAAGCCCTGGCTCTCGAGTAGATGGGCATCCCGGTGCTCAGCCGACTGCTGATCGACGAGCGCTGCATGATCAGAGAAGTCGCGCACCGCGTCCTCGACCTAGCGTGGGAGGATTACCGCTTGAACGTCCTCGGCCACGAGGCCCGCGGCTCCACCGGTCGCGGCATCACGCCGGCCTACGCCGACGAGGTCGGCCAGTTCCAGATCCATTACTCGGAGTTCCACGGCGCGAAGGCCGACTACGCGGTCCGCCTCTCGGCCCGGCTCAACCGCGCGGCGGCGATCGTGCGCGATGTCTGCAAGCTCTCGCCGGAGAAGTGGGCCGGGCTCTTCGCCAAGCTGACCGAAGCCGAGCTGCGCGCCAACAAGGGCGCCATCGAATCCGGCGTCTTCGCGGCCGCGGAGTTCGACTTCACCCGCTTCGTCGGCAAGGAGCCGTTCACCTTCGACCACGCCGCGGTGCTCGACTGCTACTGGCAGGCCGGCGCCGCCCTCGCCCACGCGATCGGCGACGTCCGCGAACGCATCCTCGGCGACCTCGCCGCCGACCGTCGCATCATCGGCGAGTTCGGCCAGGCCTACTGGCTCGACAAGCGCGCGGGCTTCGCCCCGAACGTCACGGCCTCCCACACCTACACGCCGGAGTTCTTCCAGTCCGCCGGCATCCCGGTCCAGGCGATCCACACCGTCGGGTGCTGCAAGGCCTACGACACCAAGGTCGGCACGCACGTCTTCCTGACGAAGATGCCGGAAGAACATCCGCTCCAGCGCGCCCTCGCGAAGCTGGAATTCGGCACGAGCACCGGACGCCAACGCATGGTCGGCTGGTCCGACCTGGTCGAGAAGGCCGACGCCCTCCGCTACGGCGGCTACGACGACATCGTCCTCAACAAGCTCGACGCCCTCTCGCCTCATGGCGAATGGAAGGGCGGCGACCTGCTCGTCTGCACGGGCTACCGCGACGCGGCCGGCAAGGTCGTCTCGGGCGTCCCGCGCAATGACGCGGTGCGCCGCACGCTGCAGCCGACCTACGCCACCCTGCCCGGCTGGACGGCCGACATCAAGAAGGTCCGCTCCTACGCCCAGCTGCCCGCCGAAGCCCGTCGTTACGTGGCATTCACGATGGCCGAGATCGTCCGCCTCGCCTCGCGGGGCGGCTCCCTGCCCTACCTGCCGAACCTCCGCGACATCGGCGTCGGTCCGGACCCCGACCAGATCATCTCCGACGTCCCCGCGACGGCCGAGCTCATCAAGCAGGCCTGACGCCTCGCC
Organism: Verrucomicrobiota bacterium; assembly: GCA_046091055.1. Lineage (GTDB taxonomy): Bacteria > Verrucomicrobiota > Verrucomicrobiia > Opitutales > UBA953 > UBA953. The sequence continues at coordinate 4,648 of JBJTAX010000098.1, forward strand.
GATGGCCGAGCTGGTCCACAACTTCGCCCTGCCGCTCTGGTCGCTCGTCGACCAGGCCAAGGTCGAAGCCGGCAAGTCCGACATGCGCGGCCTCGCCAAGGAGCTCGGCAAGTGGCTGGCCCACAATTTCGACGTAGACCACAAGGGCGTGGCGATCGAGGAGCCTTCCGGCACCGAGCCCGGCGCGATGCCGATGTTCGTCATCGCCGGCGTCCGCCAGGACCAGTGGCACGTGATGGTCGCGCTCGCCCAGAGCCGCGACTGCCCGCTCTTCGTGGTGCTGCCGACGGAAAGCGGCGCCTTCCGGCTCCAGCCGCTGAACGTGCCGAAGCCGGAGTGATCAGGCCGCGAAAGCCTTGACGGTCTCGAGATGGAGTTCGGCGACCTGCGGCAGGGTCAGCCCGTCCCACTTGTACCCGCCGGCAAGGGCGAAGAGATGCGGGATCTTCCGGGCGCGGGCCCATTGGACGACGCGCTTCTCGCGCTTCAGGATGATCTCCTTGGTGATGCCCTTTAGGCCCCCGGCCTTCTCATAGGTGTCCATGCCGGCGTTGTAGATGAGGAAGTCCACCCGCTCCAAGGCGAGCAGGGCCTCCTCGACGTGGTCGAGGTAGCGCTTGGGCTGCTCGACTTCGACGTAGAAGTGACGGTCACGGTCGGTCGGCTCCCAGGAATCGAAGGAGTTGACGGTGACGTCGGCGAGACACACCTGCGGGTGATTGCCGAGGATGTCGAACGTCCCGCCGCCGGCATGGGCGTCGAGGTCGAGGATGCCGACGGTCTTGACCTTCTTCAGGGCCTCGAGCGCGGCCAGGGCCAACCCGTTGAACTGGCAGAAGCCGTTGCCGGAATCACGGCGGGCATGATGCAGGCCGCTGGAGAGGCTGCCGGAACGCCCGTTCTTCAAGGCTTCCTTCACCGCGTCGCGCACGCCGCCCGTCGAGGCGAGGATGCTGTCCAACAGCGGCTGCGACCAAGGTCCGACCTCCAGGAAGGCGCCTTTGTCCTCCAAGGTGTGCCGGACGTATTCCGCCTCATGGATCAGCTCGAGTTCCTTCCGCGTCGCCGGCTTCGGGGCTTCGAGCCAGACCTCCCCGGCCGCGCCGGCTTCGATGAGGGTCGCGACCAGCTTGGACTTGCTCACGGTCTCCATCTTGCCGTCGACGGCGTAGGCGGGGCTATAATAGACGGTCAGAGGAGGCTGGGACATGTCCCTGTTATGCCCGTAGCCCGCCCCGGGGTCAAATGGCCGCCCTGTCATAGGTTGCGGGTTGGCTTCAGGCCTTTGGCGGCCCATCCTGAGACCCTCGCTCGCCCGTGCCCTTCGACCCAAGATTGCACGAGAATTCGCCAATAAAATGGGGCGCGAGGCTATGCAGATCATCGAACTGGGTCTTTACGCCTCTCCTACCAGCCGGCAGGTGGACATCGCCTCGGCGGTCGCCCGGACGACGCACCTCCCGCCCGACCACCGCCACGCCTTACCGCGAACCGGAGAGCACGCCAACGTCGTCGACACCTCGCCGGAGCGCCGCGGCCTCAGCCATTTCCGACTGGCCCTCGGTCAGAAGGCCTCGCCGGTCCACAACTGAGCGTCAGTTCACTTGAGACGCACCAAGGCGGCTTCGCCGACCTTGGCGCCGAGGAAATCATAGCCCGCGCCGGTGAAGTGGACGTCGAGGGGCGGCTGGAACTCCTTCAGCCGGGGCGTCATGGCGGCGAACAAGTCGTCGGTCGGGATGCCATGCTTCTTCATGACCTCGGCGGCCAGGGCGTTCTTCTCGACGATCGAAGCGGCGGTCTGCTTCTGGGCGGGATTATCCGGGATGGGCGTAGTGCTCGCCCAGATGAGCTTCGCGC
>JBJTAX010000099.1:0-5306 GCA_046091055.1 Verrucomicrobiota bacterium
AGCCCATGTCCTTCACCTTGCCGAGCCAGTGCCACATGCGGCGGCGGGGGTCGGTGGCGTGGACGCCGCAGATCACCGGGATCTCCTCGACGACCGGCAGCACCTCGTATTCGCCGATCTCCATGGCCACGGCGTTGGCGTCGCCGTACGCCATCATGCCGGCGGTGGAGCCGTGTCCGGCCATGCGGAAGCGGCCGGAGTTGTAGACGATGACGAGGTCGGCGCCGCCCTTCTCGATGAACTTGGCCGAGATGCCCGTCGTCGAGGAGATCCCCGTCATCTGCGGCGTCCACTGCACCGACCCCCGCCGCCGCATGTGGCACTGGCTCGGCAAGGTGAAGGACATGGGCTTCTCCGGCATCAACAACTTCCCGACCCACACGATCATCGACGGCAAGTTCCGCCAGATCCTCGAGGAGACCGGCATGAGCGTGAAGAAGGAGTTCGAGACCGTCGCCCTCGCCCGCAAGATGGAGCTGTTCACCATCGTCTACGTCGGTTCGCCCGAAGAATCCAAGGCCATGGCCGAAGCCGGCGCCGACGTCATCATCGCCCACGTGGGCACCACGGTCGGCGGTTCGATCGGCGTGACCAACGCCACGATGAGCCTGCCGGAGGCCGCCAAGATCACCCAGGGCATCGTCGACGCCGCGAAGTCCGTCCGCAAGGACCTCATCTTCCTCAGCCACGGCGGCCCGATCAACACCCCGGAGGACGCCGCCTTCATCAACGAACACACCGACACCGACGGCTTCGTCGGCGCCTCGAGCCTCGAACGCATGGCCGTCGAGCAGTCCCTCACCGACCTCACGAAGCGCTTCAAGCAGATCCCGGTGAAGCGGAAGTTCTTCTGAGCCCATGGGCACGATCGCGGTCCTCGGAACGTTGGACTCCAAGGGCGAGGAACACGCCTTCGTGGCCGCGCTCATCGCCCGGCACGGCCACAAGCCACTGCTGATCGACGTCGGCACGGGCGGCCCCGCGACGGTGCAGCCGGACATCACGCGCGAGCAGGTCGCCGCGGCCGCCGGCCTCGACCTGGGCGCGCTGATGGCCAAGCAAGACCGTGGCGAATGCGTGGTGGCCATGACCAAGGCCGCGCCCGCCTGCGTGGCCAAGCTCGCCGCGGAAGGCCGCATCGACGGCATCGTCTCCCTCGGCGGCGGCGGAGGTACGGCCATCGGCACGGCCGCCATGCGCGCCCTACCCCTCGGCTTCCCGAAGCTGATGGTCTCGACCTTGGCCGCGGGCAACGTCGCCCCATACCTCGGCACCAAGGACATCACGATGATGCCGAGCATCGCCGACGTGGCCGGCCTGAACCGCCTGTCCCGCGTCATCTTCACCCGCGCCGCGGGCGCTATCTGCGGCATGGTCGGCGCCGAGCCTGAGGTGGGCTCCGCCAAGCCGCTCATCGTCGCCAGCCAGTTCGGCAACACGACGACCTGCGTCACCGAAGCCAAGAAGGTCCTCGAGTCCGCCGGCTACGAAGTCCTGGTCTTCGCCGCCACCGGCACGGGCGGCCGGATCATGGAGTCGGTCATCGAGAGCGGCATCGTAGCCGGCGTGCTCGATGTCACCACGACCGAATGGGCCGACGAACTCGTCGGCGGCACGCTGAACGCCGGACCGGACCGCATGGACGCCGCCGCCAAGGCGAACATCCCCGTGGTCGTCGCCCCGGGCTGCCTCGACATGGTGAACTTCGGCGAGAAGGCCTCGGTGCCCGCCAAGTTCGCCGGACGTAACTTCTACGTCCATAATCCGCAGGTCACCCTGATGCGCACGACCGCCGATGAGTGCCGTCAGCTCGGCGCGATCGTGGCGAAGAAGGCCAACGCATATAATGCCGGCACGGCCATCATGATCCCGCAGAAGGCCATCTCGGTCATCAGCGCCGCCGGCCAGCCCTTCCATGACGCCTCGGCCGATGAAGCCCTCTTCAATGCCCTGAAGGCGAACGCCAAGGTTCCCGTCCAGGAATTAGACCTCGCGATCAACGACAAGGAATTCGCCCAGGCCTGCGCCTACAAGCTGATCGAGCTGATCGGCTGCCGTTCGTGAGCGAAGACGACTCGGTCCGTCGTTGGGCGACGCTGGCGATGTTCTTCAACGTCGTCGCCTGGGGCATGTCGTGGGTCAACGTCCGGGCGGTCCTGCCGGAGGTCGGCGCCGGCCAGCTCGGGGCGATGCGCTACCTCATCGCCTCGGCGGTCATGCTACCCGTCTGGCTCTATAGTGGACGCCCCCTGCCGGCCCGGGGCGACTGGCCCGCCGTGGCATCTCTCGGACTCTTAGGGTTCTGCCTCTACAACCTCGGCATCAACTACGGCGAGAAGACCGTCAACGCCGGCACGGGCTCGATGCTGATCTCCTGCATCCCCGTGCTGGTCATCCTGCTCGGCGTCCTGACCGGTCGGGAGAAAGTCGGCCTGCTCGCCTGGCTGGGCATCGGGCTCTCGATGACGGGGGTTGTCCTCACCGCGGCCGGTTCCGAAACCGGACTGACGTTCAACCTAGGGTCTCTGCTGATCCTCGGCGCGGCCTTCTGCGCCGCGATCCAGACCCTGATCAGCAAGGCGCTGACCCGACGCTATGCGGCGGTGGACGTGACCACCTGGGCCATCTGGCTGGGCACGCTGGGGCTGCTGCCGTTCTCCGAAGACCTCCCCGGCACGGCCGCTCGCCTCTCTGGCCTGGGCTGGCTGCATCTCGTCTTCCTTGGCATGGTCCCCGCGGCACTGTGCTATACGATCTGGTCCTGGGTGCTGGTCACCCTGCCGATCACGACTGTGATGAGCGCGGTCTACGCGATTCCGGTCTTTTCCGTCTTCTTCGGCTGGCTGATCCTCGGCGAACAGCCCTCCCTCCTGACCTAGGTCGGCGGCGAGGTCACCCTCGCCTGCGTCGCCTGGGTGCAGTCGTTGACCAGGCAGGAGAGAAGTTGATCAGTTGAACCGTTGGCCGGTTGAACAGACGAAGGCAACGGCGCCCATCATCCTTCTGGCCAACTGATCAACGGATAAAAGGTTCAACTCTCTCATCACTTCCCCAATTCCGCCGCCGTCCACGGGGCGGTCCGACCCTTGGTCGCTTCGCGCACGGCCTTGACCTCCGCCGACGAGACCGCCGGAGCGGAATTGCCGAAGGCCGAGCGGACATACGTCAGGACGTCCGCGAGCTGCTGGTCGTCGAGGCCCATGGGCGGCATGGGGACGAGACCATAGTCCTTGCCAAGGACCTTGGTCGGACCGGAAAGGCCATGCATGGTCAGTTTGATGAGCGTCTGCGAATCCCCGGCGACCCATTCGCTCTTGGCCAACGGCGGATACACTCCGGTCAGACCCTGACCCGAGGCCTGGTGGCAATTCAGGCAGAGGGCCTCGTAGATGGCCTGTCCGGGCGAGACGATGGCCGGGCCGCCGCTGGCGAGCTTCTTCAGATAAGCAGCCTGCGGAGCGGGTAGTTCTTTGGCGATTTGGCCGGATGTCGGCAGTAGATGCCGTACGGTCTGCTTCAGGGCGTAATCCAGGAACTTATCGGAGGGGTGATCGACCGCGCCGAGCGCGGTGCGGAGCGAAGGCTGACCACCGACATGGCTGAGGGCCACGACGGCTTCAAGTCGCACCCGCGGATGCGCGTCCGCGACCGCCTTGCCCAGACGCGCCTGGGCGTCAGGCAGACGGCTCGCCCAATCGCCGGCGACCCGGGCGGCGTAGGCGCGCACCCTGAAGTCGGCGGAGGATTGCAGACGGTCGAGCAACGCCGGACGGATCAGGCCATGGGACTGCAGGACGCCGACGGCCTCGAGGAATTGGGCTTCGGGGCGATCTTTCGAGAGGAACACATCCGCGGCCGCGCCCACCTTGTCGGTCGGGCGATAGAAGAGCAGGCGTCGGGCCTGAGTGCGGGTCCACCGTTCGGACGAAGACAGCTGGGCGAAGAGGTCGGCTTCGGACATCGAGACGAGGTCCGGCTGCTTCACCGACGGGAGGCCTTTGGCGGTGATACGCCAGATTCGACCGTGTGAACGATCGCGACGAGGATCGGCGTAGCTGGCCTGATAGTGACCGATCACGGCGTTGAACCAGTCGCACGCATAGAGCGCGCCGTCGGGACCGACGGACACGTCCACGGGCCGGAAGGCCTTGCTCGACGAGAGGATGGGGCTGACGATGCGCTCGGTCTTGAAGCCGGCGCCGTCGTCGACGAAACGATGCAGGTCGACGGTGTTGCCGTAGTAGCCGCCGATGAAAGCGGCGCCTTGGAGCTCCGGGGGCATCGCCTTGGTTCCGACGATTTCCACGGAATTGGACTTCAGCGGAGAATCGAAGAGCGAGTGCGTGCCCGCATATTCATCCGGCGTCTCGATGGCGCCCAAGCCCGGCAGGCTGTAATAACCGGCGACGCGGTCGCCGCTCTTATGGAAGGGCTGGAAATAGTCATCGAAAGCGACACCCCAGCAGTTGTGGCCGGCCTTCGCGTATTGGAAGAACGGCTGGAGCCGCTGGCGCTTGTAGTCGTAACGCATGAGGCCCGACTTCGGCAGGCTGACGATGCCGTGAGGGGTCTCGACGCGGGTGATGGCGTGCAGGCCTTGGCTCATCCAGAGCGTACCGTCCGGGCCATGGCTGACGGAGTTGACCAGCTGATGCGTGTCGCCGACGCCGAAGCCCGACATGAGCACCGTCGTCTCATCGGCCTTGCCGTCGCCGTCCTTGTCGGTGAGCAGGAGCAGCCGGTCGAAATCGCAGACGATCAGGGAGATGAACCCGTCTTGCTCGACCAACGGCTCGACGCCCTGGACCATCGTGAGGCCCTCGGCGAAGCGCACGGATTTGTCCGCCTTGCCGTCGCCGTCGGTGTCCTCGAGCCGGAGGATGTAATCTCGCGGCTTCACGCCCGGCACGGCCTGGGGATAGGTCGGCGAACAGCAGACGTAAAGGCTACCCTTCGCATCCCAGGCGAACTGGGTGGGCTTGGCGACGCCGAGGGATTCGTCGGCGAACAGGTTCACCACGAAGCCGTCGGCGACCTTGAACGTGGCCTGCTCTTCGGGCGAGGACATGACCTGCTCGGTGCCGACCTCGGGACAGGCCTGCGGGGCGGGTTCGACCGAACTCTCACCGCGGGCCAAGGCCTGGATGTGCTGGTCCCAGGAAGCGACGAGCGGACGATAGGCCTCGAAGTTCTGCTTCAGCGAGGGCGCGGGTCCGAATCCCTTGCCGTAGTTCTGAGAGATCCGGTCGCCGTAGACGAACGACCAGTTGGCCGGACGCCAGCAATCGGCCCAGAGACGGTTCTTT
>JBJTAX010000100.1:0-3046 GCA_046091055.1 Verrucomicrobiota bacterium
CATCGTCCGCTCCAGCGAAGAGTTCGGCAGCCAAGGCGACCTGCCCCTGCACCCCGAACTGCTGGACTGGCTCGCCGCCGAGTTCGTCGAGAGCGGCTGGGACACCAAGAAGATGCTGACGCTCTTGCTGAACACCCGCGCCTATCGCCAGGCCTCCGCCAGTGTCGCGCAGCTCAACGAGCAGGATCCCGACAACCGTTTCGTGGCGCGCGGTCCGCGCTTCCGTCCCTCCGGCGAGATGCTCCGCGACCAGGCGCTCGCCGTGAGCGGCCTGCTCAGCGCCAAGATGTTCGGTCCCCCCGTGCGCCCCATGCGCCCGAACATGGGCCTGAGCATCGCCTTCGGCGGCTCGGGTGACTGGCAGACCAGCTCCGGCGAAGATCGCCACCGCCGCAGCGTCTACACCGACACCCGTCGCAGCACGCCCTACCCCAGCTTCGCGACGTTCGACGCGCCCAATCGTGAGACGTGCGTGATCCGGCGCGACCGCTCGAACACGCCCCTCCAGGCTTTCGTGACGCTGAACGACCCGGTCTTCATCGAAGCCAGCCAGGCCCTCGCGCGTCGCCTGATGAAGGAAGCCGCCACGGACGAAGCCCGCCTCCGCCTCGCCTATGCGCTCTGCCTCGCCCGTGAACCCGACGCCGCTGAGTTCACCACGTTGCAGACCCTGCTCGCCCGTTCGCTCAAGGAATACCGCGCCGACGCCAAGCTCGCCGAGCAGATGGCCACCCAGCCGCTCGGTCCGGCCGACAAAGCTACGGACCTCCCCGCCCTCGCCGCGTGGACCGCCGTCAGCAGCGTCATCATGAACCTCGACGAATTCTTCATGCGCCGCTGAGGCACGATAACCTAGCCCTGCCCCTAACCCTAGCCCTAGCCCTTTCATAGATGCATCCCCTCCGCGAAGCCCAGCTCAGCCTCCAGACCCGCCGTACCTTCCTGAGCAGCGTCGGTCAGTTCAGCCTCGGCGCCATCGCCCTGCATGCGATGCAAGCCGACCTCCTCGGCGCGCCTTCCGCGCCTGCCAACCCGCTCGCCCCGCGTCAGCCGCACTACAAGGCCAAGGCCAAGCGCGTGATCTACCTGCACATGTCGGGTGGCCCGCCCAACCTGGACATCTTCGACCACAAGCCGGAGCTGGTGAAGCGCAACGCCGAGGACTGCCCGGATTCCTTCCTCAAGGGCCGCACCTTCGCGTTCACGACCGGCGTGCCGAAGCTCATGGGCTCCCCCCGGACGTTCAAGCAGTACGGCAAGGGCGGCCTCTGGATGAGCGACGCCGTCCCGAACTTCCACAAGATCGCCGATGACGTCACGCTCGTGAAGGCGATGCACACCGACCAATTCAACCATGCGCCGGCGGAACTGCTCCTGTTCACCGGACACAACCGACAGGGCCGACCCTCGCTGGGCTCCTGGGCCACCTACGGGCTCGGCACCGAGAACCAGGACCTCCCGGGCTTCGTCACGATGATCTCCAACGGCGTCCAGCCCAGCGGCGGCCAAGGCTGCTGGGGCTCGGGCTTCATTCCGTCCGTCTACCAAGGCGTGCAGTGCCGCAGCAAGGGCGACCCCGTGCTCTTCGCCAACGACCCGCCCGGCATGACCCGCGACCTGCGTCGCGCCACGCTCGACGCCCTCAACGCGCTCAACCAGCGCCAGCAGGACGAACTCGGCCACGCCGAGACGGTCACCCGCATCGCCCAGTACGAACTCGCCTTCCGCATGCAGGCCAGCGTGCCCGAGGTCATGGATATCTCGAAGGAGAAGCCCGCGACGCTCGAGGCCTACGGCGCGAAATCCGGCGAAGCGAGCTTCGCGAACAACTGCCTGCTCGCGCGACGGCTCGTCGAGAAGGGCGTGCGCTTCGTCCACCTCTTCGACTGGGGCTGGGACTTCCATGGCACCGGCCCGAAGGAAGACATCCGCGACGGACTGACGGCCAAGATGGCCGCGACCGACAAACCGGTGATGGCGCTCATCAACGACCTCAAGGAACGCGGCCTGCTCGAGGACACGCTCGTCGTCTGGGGCGGCGAATTCGGCCGCACGCCGTTCCGCGAGGGCCGTACGTCCAAGAGCCAGATCCTCGGGCGCGACCACTACCCCGACTGCTTCACGATCATGATGGCCGGCGGCGGCGTGAAGGGCGGATTCCAGTTCGGCGAGACCGACGAGATGGGCTTTGCCGGCGTGAAGGACAAGGTCCACGTCCACGACCTGCAGGCCACCATCATGCACCTGCTCGGCTTCGACCACGAACGCCTCACCTACCGCTTCCAGGGCCGCGACTACCGCCTCACCGACGTCCATGGGCATGTCGTGAAGGAGATCCTGAGTTAGGGCTAGAGCCAGAGACTGGGCTAGGGCCAGATCACCACCTGAACCTACCCAGACTAAACCATCACACCTTAAACCAGCCCTAGCCCTAGCCCCAGCCCTAGCCCATGCCCATGCCTCGCTCGCTCGCCTTACTTCTCGCTTCGCTGTCCGGCCTCGCCGCCGAGGACCTCCGTTTCAACCGCGACATCCGGCCGATCCTCTCGGAGAACTGCTTCTACTGCCACGGACAGGATCCGAAGCACCGCGAGGCCGGCCTGCGGCTCGACGTCCGCGACGAGGCCGTTAAAGCCAACGAGGGAGTCATTGCAATCGTCCCGGGCAAGCCGGAGCAGAGCGAAATCCTGAAGCGTCTGCTGTCGCACGACGCCGACGAGCAGATGCCGCCGCCCGAGTCCAACCGCAAGGTGACGCCGGCCCAGATCGAACTGATCCGCCGCTGGATCGCCCAACGCGCCCCGTACGAGAAGCACTGGGCCTTCGTCCCGCCCACCAAAGCCCCCCTCCCGAAAGTAGCCGACCTGGCGTGGGTGCGACAGCCTTTCGACCGCTTCGTCCTGGCGAAGCTCGAGACCGAGAAACTCAAGCCCTCGCCCGAGGCCAAGCCTGCCGCCTGGCTCCGTCGCGCCTCCTTCGACCTGACCGGCCTGCCGCCCGCCCCGGAGCCTGGCATCAGGTCGCCGTGCACATCCAAGGCAAGGAG
>JBJTAX010000101.1:0-5462 GCA_046091055.1 Verrucomicrobiota bacterium
CTCGACCACGGTGAGGGCGTCGGAATCCCAGGCGAGGAAGTCGGGCGCGGAGGTGGAGAGGACGGAGAGCAGCTGGATGCCGCCGAGCGCCAGCAGGCATAGGGTGAACACCTTGGCCCACTCCGAGAGGAGATATCTGTCCAGGATGCGCACTGCCGGAAGCAGACCCAGACCGGGGCTTTCCAGCAACACCAAAGCCCCGCCACCAGAACGCTTGCTAACTCCCGGCGGAACCGGACTGTCTTTGTCATGGTCGGATAATCCAACCGACCGACCCCGCCGCGACATACCCCGCCGCCGGCGATTCACGTATAATCACGAACGATGGGACGCCCCCGAACGATCTGCCTCCTTCTGCTCGCCGCGACCGCCGCCGCGCGTCCGGTCGACTACAACGAGGACGTGCGACCGATCCTCGCGGAGAACTGCTTCTACTGCCACGGACCCGACGGCAACAAGCGCAAGTCGGACCTGCGGCTGGACGTCCGCGCGGACGCCCTGACCGCGAAGGCCTTTGCGCCGGGCGACCCGGATGCGAGCGAGATGATCAAGCGCCTGCTCTCGAACGACCCCGAGGAGGTCATGCCGCCCCCCAACTCGCACCGCAAGGTGTCGGCCGCCCAGCGCGAGGTGCTGCGCCGGTGGATCGCCGAAGGCGCCGTCTACAAGGAGCACTGGGCGGTCGTGGCGCCGGTCCGCCCCGCCCTGCCCGCCAACGGGGAGAAGCACCCGGTCGACGCCTTCGTGGCCGAACGGCTCAAGTCCGTCGGGCTCTCGCTTTCACCCGAGGCCCCGCGTGAGACCTTGCTCCGCCGCCTGTCGCTCGACCTGACCGGCCTGCCGCCCACGCCGGAGGAGGCCGCCGCCTTCCTCGCGGACCAGAGCCCCGACGCCTACGAGAAACAGGTCGACCGCCTGATGGCCTCGCCGCACTACGGCGAACGGATGGCCCTGCCGTGGCTCGACGCCTCCCGCTACGCCGACAGCAACGGCTTCCAGCAGGACGGCGACACGTTCCAGTGGATCTGGCGCGACTGGCTGGTGAAGAACCTCAACGCCGACAAGCCGTTCGACCGCCTCAGCACCGAGATGCTCGCGGGTGACCTGCTCCCGGGCGCCGGCCTCGAGGAGAAAATCGCCACGGCCTTCAATCGGAACCACATCCTCAACGGCGAGGGCGGCAACATCGCCGAAGAACAGCGCTTCGTGAGCCTCTTCGACCGCGTCGAGAGCACGACCACCACCTGGCTCGGCCTCACCGTCGCCTGCGCGCAGTGCCACGACCATAAGTACGACCCGATCACGCAGAAGGACTACTACCAGTGGCTCGACGCCTTCAACCAGGTGAAGGAACGCGGCACCCCGAGCGGTGGCCCGACGCAGACCGGCGGACGGAGCCGCTTCCGTCTCGACGGAGCGGTCATCGAAGCCCCCTCGCCCGAACAGGCGGCCGAGCTCGCGAAGCTGCAGGCCGACTTCGACCGGCTGAACAAGGACTTCTTCGCACATCAAACGAAGGCCTTCGAAGCCTGGCTGGCGAAACCGGCCAAGGACAAGGGCATGCTGCCCAAGGAAGTCGAGGCCCTGCTCGCCCCGGACAAGAAGCGCACCGCCGCCGAGACCAAGAAGCTCCGCGAGCACTATGACAAGAACGTCTTCGGCGAAGACCGGAAGAAGATCCCCGCACTGAAGCAGCTCGACAAGGCGAAGATGCTCCTCGACGGCTACCGCGGCGACGTCCTGCCCCGCGTGATGGTGATGAGCGACGCCCAGCCGCGCGAGACCCACATCCTCGACCGCGGCGCGTACCTCTCGAAGAAGGAGAAGGTCACCTTCGACGCGCCGGGCTTCCTGCCGCCCCTGCCTAAAGACGCCCCGAAGAACCGCCTCGGCCTCGCGCAGTGGCTCTTCCGCCCCGAGCACCCGCTGACCGCCCGCGTGCAGGTCAACCGCCAATGGCAGCACTTCTTCGGCTTCGGGATCGTCCGTACCTCCGAGGACCTCGGCGTGCAGAGCGACCGCCCCACGCACCAGGAGCTCCTCGACTGGCTGTCGGTCGAGTTCCGCGAATCGGGCTGGAAGACCAAGGCCCTCCAACGCCTGATCGTGACGAGCAAGACCTACCGCCAGTCCAGCCGCGTGACCCAGGAGCTCCTCCGGAAGGATCCGGAGAACAAGCTCCTCGCCCGCGCCCCGCGCCTCCGCCTGCCTTCGCTGATCCTCCGCGACGTCGCCCTGGCTTCCAGTGGCCTGCTCACCGCCAAGGTCGGCGGCGTGCCGGTCTACCCTTACCTGCCCGACAGCCCTTGGGAGAGCCTTGCGATCACCAAGGAGCGCGACTTCACCTACCCTCAGTCCAAGGGCGCCGACCTCTACCGTCGTTCACTCTACACATTCTGGCGCCGCACCATCGCGCCGGTGAACATGTTCGACAACTCCTCGCGCCAGACCTGCCGCGTGCGCACGGCGGTCACGTCCTCGCCCCGCCACGCGCTCACGATGCTCAACGACCCGACCTGGGTCGAAGCCGCCCGCGTGCTCGCCCAACGCGTGACGAAGGAGCAGCCGACCGACGAGGCCCGCCTCGCCCGCGCCTTCGCCCTCGTGCTCGGCCGAGCCCCGGCCGGTCAGGAACCCGCCCTGCTGGCCAAGGTGCTCGCGAACCAGCGCGCGGTCTTCGCCGCCGACGGCAAGGCCGCGGCCGCCCTCCTCGCCGTCGGCGCGAGCCCGCGCGACGCCGCCCTCCCCGCCGCCGAGCACGCCGCGCTCACCGCGACCTGCCTCGCCCTCTACAACCTCGACGCCGCCGTCACCCGCGACTGAACCCCATGGACTTCGAACTCTCTCCTTCCGAATGGCGCGCGCGCCTGACGCGCCGCAGCTTCCTCAGCGCCGGCGTCCAAGGCGTCGGCTCGGTCGCCCTCGCCTCGCTCCTCGCCCGCGACCTCAAGGCCGCGCCGAACCCCGTCGGCGCGCTCCCCGGCCTCCCGCACTTCGCGCCCAAGGCCAAGCGCATGATCTGCCTCTGGCAGGGCGGCGGCCCCTCGCACGTCGACCTCTTCGACCATAAGCCGCTCCTCGCCAAGATGGCCGGCGAAGACATCCCCGCCAGCGTGCGCGGCGACACCCGCCTCTCCACGATGTCGAGCGGCTACGCGAAGTTCCCGTGCGTCGGCGCGCTCAAGCCGTTCAAGAAGTGGGGCTCCAGCGGCATCGAGATGAGCGAGATGCTGCCGTACACCGGCGCCATCGCCGACGAGCTCTGCGTCGTCCGCTCGATGAACACCGAGGCGGTCAACCACGCGCCCGGCGTGACGTTCTTCATGACCGGCTCGCAGATCCCCGGCCGCCCGTCGATAGGCGCCTGGCTCTCCTACGGCCTCGGCTCGATGAACGAAGACCTCCCGGCGTATGTCGTTATGACCTCCTCCGACGCCGCCAAGACCTGCGGCCAGCTGTTCTTCGAGCACTACTGGTCCAACGGTTTCCTGCCGGGCAAGCACCAGGGCGTGCGCTTCCGCGGCGTCGGCGACCCGGTGCCCTACGTGGGCAACCCCGCCGGCGTGAGCCGCGAGGCGCGTCGCACGATGCTCGACGACCTGCAGGCGCTCAACCGCGCGCACTTCAGCGAGGCCGGCGACCCGGAGATCGACACCCGCATCTCGCAATACGAGATGGCCTTCCGCATGCAGGCGTCGGTGCCCGACCTGCTCGACTTCAAGAACGAGCCGAGGTCCGTGCTCGAGATGTACGGTCCCGACGTCCTCAAGCCCGGCACCTTTGCCAACAACTGCCTGATCGCGCGCCGCCTCGCCGAACGCGGCGTCCGCTTCACGCAGCTGATGCACGCCGGCTGGGACCAGCACAACAACCTGACCACCGGCCAGCTCGCGCAGCAGTGCCTGGACACCGACCAGGCCAGCGCCGCGCTGGTCAAGGACCTCAAGCAGCGCGGCCTGCTCGACGACACCCTCGTCGTGTGGGGCGGCGAATTCGGCCGCACCCCCTTCGCCCAGAACCAGCAGGGCCAGGGCTTCAAGGGCCGCGACCACTTCGGCCGCGCCTATTCCTGGTGGCTGGCCGGCGGCGGGATCAAGCCCGGCTACGTCCATGGCGCGACCGACGAGTTCGGCTGGAACATCACGAAGGACCCGGTGCACATCCACGACATGCAGGCCACCCTCATGCACCTCTTCGGGATCAACCACGAGGGGCTGCTCTTCCGCTACCAGGGCCGCCAATTCCGCCTCACGGACGTCCATGGGCACGTCGTGAAGGACATCCTGAAGCACGCCTGAAGGACGAAACCGGCGGAATGAGGGCTTAAGGCGGTATTTTGACCGCTTTTCCCCTTGCTCCCGCTCCTTCCACCCCTTTTCTCCAAACTTCCACCCACCTTACGGCCATGACCCAGCACAACAGTTTCAAGTCCAGCGCCTCCTCCTCCGGAGCGAAGCGTAACGTCCTCAAGCGCTTCGAGCGCGTGGAACTGCTCAAGAAGCGCGGCGCCGTCAAGGACCTGAAGCGCGTGACCAAGCTTCCGAAGACCAAGCCTGACGCCTAAGTCCGGGTCTCGCTCCCTTGCGAAAAAACCCACCCGGACTTCCGGGTGGGTTTTTTGCTTTCAGGGGCCCAAACCCACGCTCGCCAGCCCTCTCCTCCTTTCCCACCATCCGCCCTTCCCCGCCATGGATTCCCTCCGGCAGAAATACCGCCCGTTCGAGACCGTCCGCCTCCCGGACCGCCGCTGGCCGGACGCGCGCATCGAGCGGGCGCCCCGCTGGTGCTCGGTCGACCTCCGCGACGGCAACCAGGCCCTGGCGATCCCGATGAACGTGCAGGAGAAGCACGAGCTCTTCCAGACCCTCTGCCGCATCGGCTTCAAGGAGATCGAGATCGGCTTCCCGTCCGCCTCCGACACGGAGTTCGCCTTCACCCGCGAGCTCATCGAAAAGCAGCTCATCCCCGAAGACGTCTCGGTGCAGGTCCTCGTCCAGGCCCGCGAACACCTCATCCGCCGCACGATCGATTCCCTCAAGGGCGCCCATCGCGCGATCGTCCACCTCTACACGCCGACCAACCCGGCCCAGCGTGAGATCGTCTTCAATCTCTCCAAGGCTCAGGTGCTCGAGATGGCCGTCAACGGCACGAAGCTCATCCGTGAGCTCACCGACGCCCTCCCGGACACGCATTGGCAGCTGGAATTCAGCCCCGAGACGTTCGTGCTCACCGAGCCCGACTACGCCCTCGAGGTCTGCGAAGCCGTCGCCAAGGCCTGGGGCGCCTCCGCTAAGCGCAAGATCATCCTGAACCTGCCGCTGACCGTCGAGGCCGGCACGCCGAACACGCACGCCGACCAGATCGAGTGGTTCTGCCGCCATCTCAGCGACCGCGAGATGGCCATCGTCTCCCTGCACACGCACAACGACCGCGGCACCGGCGTCGCCGCCACCGAGCTCGGC
>JBJTAX010000102.1:0-17384 GCA_046091055.1 Verrucomicrobiota bacterium
GTGGCGCGTGAGGTCCTCGGGCCGCCGCTCTGCCTGCGTCGGCCGCGCGTCTGATCACCGCCGCGGCGCGAACAGCCGAGCGGCCAGGTAAGGCAGGGCGCAGCACAGCACGATACCCGCCCCGGAAGGCACCGCCGGAAAGTGGTAGGACAGGTAAAGTCCGCCGCCGCCGCCCGCGAGCGCGCACGCGACGCCCCAGGCCATCACCTGCGGGACCGTCCGGCCGAGCAGGACGCCCGTGGCCGCGGGAATGACGAAGAGGGCGGTCGTCAGCAGCGCGCCGACGAGGCGCACGCACGAGACCGCGCCGAGCGCGACGAGCGTCAGCAGCACGACGCGCAGCAGCGCCGGGCGGGCGCCCAGCAGCGTGGCGTACTCCTCGTCGAACGAGGCGAGCTCGAGCTCCTTGTGCAAGAGCCGCAGGCCGAGCAGCACGACGGCGGCCGTGACGCCGATCACGCGCAGGTCGTCGGCGCCCACGGCCACGACGCTGCCGAAGAGGAGGCCCGCGAAGTCCCGCCAAGAGTTCGCCTGCTGCATCAGGGCCACGCCGGCCGCGAACATCACCGACAGCATGACGCCGACCGCGCTGTCCTCGCTGGCGCCCCGGCGCGCCGCCAGCCAGGCGGCGCCGGCGGCCGTCACCAACGCGGCCGCGAGGGCGCCGAGGTAGGGCGAGAATCCGAGCAGGCTCGCGCCGACCACGCCCGGCAGGATCGAGTGCGTGAGGGCGGTGCTCACGAAGGCCATGCGGCGCAGCACCACGTAGGCGCCGAGGCAGGCGCACGTGACGCCGCCCAGGGCGACGGCCAGCAACGCCCGCGCGAAAAAGGGTTCGGCCAAAGGCTCAAGCAGGGGTTCAAGCATGGCGGTGATCGTGTCCGTCGCACGCGAGCCTGGTGGTCAGCGCGCCGGCGCGCAGCTCGAGCAGCCGGTCGAACCGCGGCAGGTCCGCGGGGTCATGGGTCGCCATGAGCACGGTGAAACCGTGGCCCTGTTCGAAGAGGAACGCCTCGATGACATCACGGCTGGCCCGGTCGAGGGCGGCGAACGGTTCGTCCAGCAGGAGGATTTCGGCGCCTTGGACGACGGCGCGGGCGATCAAGCCCCGCTGGAGCTGGCCGCCGGACAGGGAACCGACCGGACGGTCCGCCAGCTCGGTGAGCGCGAGCTGCGCGAGCGCCCGATCGACGGTTTCCTCGCCGTGCCGGCATTCCTCGAACCAGCCGTGATGCGCGTAGGTGCCCATCTGGACCAGCCTGCGCAGGCGCAAAGGGAAGGGGTCGGTCAGGCGCGGCCGCTGGGCGAGGTAGGCGACGCGCCGTCGGCCCAGCCGAGGCGGTTCGCCGGCCACGCTTATTTCCCCGGTTCGCCGCGGAGCAAGGCCGGCGAGCACGCGCAACAAGGTCGACTTCCCGGAGCCGTTGGGTCCGATGAGGGCCGCCCGGCAGCCGCAAGGAATCTCGAAAGAGATCCTGCCGAAGGCGTCCGGGGCATCGGGCGAAGGCCCCGCCGTCAGGTCGCGGACCTCGACGGCCAGGCCGCCGCACGCCCGGGTCTCCGGGCGGGCGTAGGGAAGCGTCGGCATCACCGCGAAGAGAGCGTCGCTCAACCGGCGAGCGCCGATGGAAGCCCAGCGACGGATCATCGGCGCAGAGCCTCGTGCAAGCGTCGGCCGTTGTGGAGCATCATCGAGAGCCAGGTGTCTCCCGGCCGCCCGGCGGGCTCGAGGTATTCGAAGGACAGGGCGAGGGGCGGCGGCAGGCCGGCGTCCTCGGTGAGTCGCCGCGCGAAGGCGTCGTTCTGGCCGGCATCCGTGACGATGACCTTGATCTGTTCCCGCCGGATGAGCGCCAGCAAACCCGCGAAGTGCCGCGCGGAGGGGTCGGCGGATTCGGCAGAGCTGCTCGTCAGGATCGTCCCTGGTATGCGGAGACCGTAGTGCGCCGCGAAGTGGCCGAGATTGGCGTGCTGGGAGATGAAGGCGCGACGTTCGCGGGGAAGTTCGGCGAACCACTGGCGCAGTCGGTGGTCCATCTGGTCGATTTCCTTAACATATTGTTGATAAGAATTTTCCGTATCGAGGTCCGGGCTGATGCCGGCAAGCCGATCGGCCAGCACGCGGATCATTTTCTTCGCTTCCGCCGGGTTCGTCCAAGCGTGCGGATCGGAGCCTGACGCGCGGGCGTCATGGTCGCGCGGTTCGGGGTAGAGCCAGAGCAGGGTGTCCGTGCGTTGATTCGCCATGGCCCAGGCTTCCAGCCAAGGCTCCAAGCTCGGGGTCATGCCCACGATCAGGGAGGCCCGACGGAGTTCTCGGGCGTCACGGGGGTTGATCTGGTAGCCGTGTGTCTCGCTGTGCGAAGGCACCAGGTTTATTATCGTAACCTTTTCTGAGGCAATTACTTGAGTCCAATCTTGGATGATCGTGAAACTGGTCACGACCGAGGGTTTGCTGACGATCCATGCCGGATGGAGCAAGCAAAGCAGGCAAAGAACGCAGCTAATGACGCGGGCACGAAGCACGGTCATCCCCAATGAATAAAGTTCGGTTCAGATGCAATACATTTGCATTTAACAATTGTTCCCGAAGCCTCGGTTTTTGCGTTTGCCACCTCACTTCGCCAAGAACACATTTCCCCTTCCCATGCCCCAAGTCCGTGCTGTTTTTGCCAGCCTAATGGCGCTCAACCTTTCTGTTGCCTGTCTTTTCGGCCAGGCGACCAAGAGCGAAGCCGGCGCGGCTGGGAAAAGCGCGGTCAATGTCCGTTCCATTCATTTCGACCCGGTCAAGATCGGCGGTCAGCAGAACCCTTGGATCCGCACCCAGGTCGAGCTCCATGCCAATTTCAACCCCGAGGCCAAGGCGGCCCCTGACGCCGCCGCCGGCCCGAAGAAACCCGTCAACAAGCAGTGGGTCGACAAGGTCAAAGTCACCCTCACGCAGATCTTCAAGCCCATCGGCACCACCGCCGCCGCGGAGTTCGCCTACTATCGCTCGTCGGCGACCGTCCTCACCATGGAGGTCAATACCGACCGGTCCGTCTATTTCTACCTGCCGGGAGACATCGTGAAGCGCGATCGCCTCAAGATGCAGCCGGATTACTATTACGTCCAGCTGGAGGTGGGCGGCACCGAGCAGCCCCTGTTCACCGAGGCCGGCCGGCCGACGCCGGACATGATGCCCGCACTCCATAAGATGTTCCTGGACAAATCCGCCTTCGACGTCGCCCGTGGCGAGGCCGACCGGGCGGTCAATGCCAACAACGGCATGCTGCGCCCGCAGTACCTCGTCCCTTACGCCATTTTCGACAGCCTGCCGCAGGGTTCGCCTTCGCCGGAGTTCATCCGCGAAGACGTCTCCGCGCGCTAATCCCTCCCGTCTCCGTCCTCCCGCATGAGCCAGAAGAAGGCCACCATCGTCAATCTTGCCGCGTCCAACGTCTCGGTCTCCCAGTTCACGGCCGTCGACGGCAGCCTGGTCCTCGAACGTTTCTACGTCGAGGAGATCGCCCCGGGCCTCACCGGCGACGACGAGTGGTTGAACGCCGCCATGGCGGCCCTCGTCAACCTCGTCTCCCAGCATGACCTGAAGGGCCGCGTCAGCGTGATCGCCCCGGCTTTCCTTCTCCTTCAGAAACCGCTCAAGGTGCCGCAGGTCGAGAAGGCCCGCCAAGCCCAGATCGTCGCTTTCGAAGCCCAGAACGCGATCCCTTATCCTCTCAACGAAGTCATCTGGGACAGCCAGTTGCTGGCTTCCGACGGCGTCGAGGCCGAGGTCCTCCTGTTCGCCTTGCGGGCCGAGGTCGCGACCAAGATCGCCACCATGGTGACCGCGGCGGGTCTCCGGCCGATGTCCATCCAAGCCGCGCCTTTGCTCGACGGCCAGGCGTTCCGCCTGGCCGGCGGTTCCGCCGCCGAAGAGGTCCTGATCGTGAACATCGGCGCCCGTTCGACGACGCTCAGCTTCGTCGGCCCGGTCGGGGTCAACATCCAGACCGCCACCAACATGGGAGGCAACCTGCTCACCCAAGGCGTATCCGACAACACCGGCCAGCCTTTCGCCACGTCCGAAGCCATCAAGGTCGGCTATTTCACCGGCGTCGTCCAGCTCGCCGAATCCGATCCCCAGGTCGCCGTGCTGCAAGCCAATGCGCAGACGTTCATCCGTCGGCTCGCGCAGGACATCAATCGCCGGCTCATCAATGTCCGCCGAGGGGCCAACGGCCGCCAGCCCGCTCGCATCCTCGTCACCGGACGCGGCTCCCAGGTGCCGGGCCTCTCCGAGCAGCTGTGCGAGACGCTTCGCCTGCCGGTCGAGGTCTTCGATCCCTCTTCCGTCATCACCCTCGGCGCGGCCGTCGACCATGAGCAGCTCGTCCGTTCCAAGCACCAGGTCACCGAGGTGATCGGCGAGGCCGCCCGCCTCGTGCTGCCTCAGCCCAGCGGCGTGAACCTGATCCCGCGGGACATCGCCGCGCAGCAGGCTTTCGACGCCCGCAAGCCGCGGCTGCTGCTCGCCGCCGCGCTGGCCGCGGCCGCCCCTTTCTGCGTCTGGCTCTCGCTCTCCTCCTCCGAAGCATGGAACAAGGAGAAGGCCGCCGTGGTCCGGCTCCGCCAAGGCGAACTCACCGCCCGGCGCACCGCCATCGAAGAATCCCGCCGGAAGGCCGGGGGGCTGATTTTGAAGTGCCAGGAACTCGAGGCCGTCGTCCTGAGCCGGTCCAACTGGCCTGCTTTCCTGGGCGATCTCCAGACCAGGATCGGCGCCTGCAAGAACACTTGGATCGAGGAATTGCACGTCAAATACGAGACTCAGCCCGCCCCCGTCGTCGACGGGCAGCCGCCGGCTCCGCCTGTCGTGACCACGAAGGTGGTCATCGCCGTCCGTTTCCTCTTCGCCGACGTGCCTTTCGACTTGAAGCAGTATCGCTCCGCCTCCGAGACGGCCCATATCGGCCGTCTGCTCGAGGCCGTGCGCAAATCCCCTTACGTGAGCGCCGTCCCGGAAAACGAGATCAGCGTGACCGACCAGACCATCCGCCTCGACGGCAAGACCGAGATTCGCATGACGCCGAAGGCGACGCTGACCCTCGTCATCCACAAGGACAAGGCCCTCTAAGTCATGCAAAATTTCAAGAAAAACCTCGGTTTCAACCTCGCCCTGATCGTCCTGGCGGCGGTCTTCCTCGGGGGTTGCGTGATGGCTTACCTTGCCTACGCCGGGGCCGCCGCCAGCACCCTCGCCCTCGAGGGGAGCGTACGCTCGGAGAGCCTCCTCCTGCGCGGCCACGCATTCGGGCCGGACGAGGCTCCGGTGGCCCTCGCCGATGAGAACGTCAAGAAAGCCGAATCGGACGTCGTCGAGCTCGTCGCCCCTCGCTAGCTGCTCCGCGCGGCGATCGCCGGCAATCCGGAGATGGCCATCAAAGGCAAGGCCTCCGCCAATTCGGCCGAACTCAGCGCCTTGCTCCGCGAATCCGTCGACGGCTGGCGCAAACTCGCCGCCGACCAAGGGATCAAGCTTGCGCCCAATGAGCCGACATCCTTCGGCTTCCATCGTTACATCCACAACCAAGGCACTTCTCCCAAGCGTGACTTCCAGAAAGTCGACCAACAGCGCCTCATCATCGACTTCCTCGTCCGCCAGCTCGCCGAGTCTCGTCAGCCCGGCTCGCCGCTGCTCGTCGAGTCCGTCGACCGCGAGCCCGTCGAGACCTTCGTGCTGATCCCCGAAGGCAAACCCGGCGCCGGCACCTACGGGCCGGACTCGGAGGCTTCGCGCAACGAGGTCGACGAGTTCACGCCTTCCCGGACCCTCGCCCGGACCGGCCAGGTCGAGACCCTGTCTTTCCGCGTCCGCTTTGTCGCGCACACCCCGACGATGCGCACTTTCGTCAACAAGATCCGCAACTCAGGGCGTCCGCTGGCGATCACCGCCATCGACGTCGCCGTGGCTTCGAAGGAAACCGAGAAGCTCCTGGCTTCCCCGGTCTCTTTCGTTTCCGGCTCCGCGACGGCCCCGGCACCCGGTCCGCTGAGCTTCTTCGCCGAGGAGACGCCGGTCGCCGGGGCCGCCAAACCCGCCACCGTCGAGGACAAGCGCGTCCCCGTCGTGATGCGGAAGCTGTCCTCCTTCGTCGTGCAGGTCGATTACCTGTCGATCGCCGAAGAAAAGCCCCCGGTCTCCGCCGAAGGAGAACCTAAGAAATAAAGCCACCCGGCCATGAACACCCGCAAGGATTTCCTGCTCATCTTCCTCGGCGCCGCGCTTTTCGCCGGGGGTCTCGCCGTCTACCTCACCCCGGGGCTGCTCGCTCCCGCCGTGCCGGACGAGGAGGCCCGGGCTAGCCAGCTCACGCAGTTGCGCGAAAGCCCGCCCGCCGGAGCGGCTTACCCCGCCACTCCGCGCGCCTCTCTTGAGGACAACGTGAAGGACTGGCTGAACCCTGAGGAAGACGAGGATGACTGGGATTACGACCTTTTCACGACGATCGACGTGGTCTGGGATCCGGCCATCAAGGAGTATGTCCCGCGCAGCCGCAAGATCGAGGAGATGCCGCCTTTCGGCATCAGTCTCGTCTCCGTCGGTCATCCTGTCTATCCTTACATGCTCAGCCACAGCACCTTGGGTCCGAGCCGCAAGGAGGAGGACCGCAAGTTCTCGATCAAGAACGTCAAGACCAAGCAGTACCTGGATGATTGCAAGTTGAACAAGCCCATCCCCGAGGCGCCCTTCCTGACCCTCAAGGCCTACAATGTGGTCAAGGGCAAGGACGCCGATGGGATTCCGTTCGTCCGCAACGTCCTCACCATCGATGACCGGCAGTTCGGCCAGGTCGTCGAGGTGGACGACGAGAAGCCGCTGGAATTCAAGGGTCGTATCGACATCATCCTCGCCTCCCTTTCTGATCCTTCCTGGAGCCTCACGTTGCACGCCGGCGGCGACAGGTTCGACCACAATCGCTCTACTTACGTGGTCAATGGCATTGACTTGCCGAACAAGAGCGTGAGTTTCGATAAAACCTTCGTTCTTAACCCCAAGAAGCCGAAGAAGCTCGCCTCCGACCCGCAGACGCTGGTCGTCCCGCCGCCGCCTCCTCCTGCCTCGAAAACGAAGTCCCCTTCCCCCGTCGCGCCAAAGCCGACACCATCAGCCAAATAATTTTCAAAGAACCCCGCTCATGAAAAAACTCCACCGATCGCAACTCGCCTGGGCCGCCCTCGCCCTTGCTCTCGCCGCCGGCTCGCTTGTCGCCCAAGACGGCGACGCCGCCGCGCGCAAGCCCCAGCTCCTCGCCGAGGCCCTGAAGGCGCGCGACGAAGGCGACCTGCAGTCCGCCAAGGAAAAGTTCGAGGCCATCCTCGCCATCGATTCCAAGGACATCGGAGCCCATGAAGGCCTCGCATCCGTGAACGCCGCCTTGGCCGACGCGGTCGCGGCCAAGGAGAAGGCCGACGCCGCCTCCGCCGCGGCCAAGGCTCCCGCTCCGGCCGCCCAGCCTGTCGGCGCCCTGGCCGAAGTGGCCAATGCGCATCAGAGCCGGTTCGAAGAAGTCTCCCGCGCCATCGAAGTGGCCAGGAAGCTGACGGCCGCCGGCGATTTCAAGCGCGCCGCTGAAATCCTGGACGGCGCCGCCGCCGCCCTCGCCCCGGTGCCTTCCGCCGCCGC
This sequence comes from Verrucomicrobiota bacterium, assembly GCA_046091055.1. Classification (GTDB taxonomy): domain Bacteria; phylum Verrucomicrobiota; class Verrucomicrobiia; order Opitutales; family UBA953; genus UBA953. The sequence goes on from JBJTAX010000102.1 coordinate 7,673, forward strand.
CCAGAAGCTCCGTGATGCCGTGGCGTTAGCCAAGCAGGAGCTGGTCGTCCGCCGCGACGCCGGGGGCGCCGCCGCCGCCCAGGATGAAGTGAAGCGCCTTGCCCAGGCTAATTCCGCCGCCCTCGGCAAGCAGGCCGATGCCGTCGCCGCCGCCGAAACCCTCATCCGTCGCGGCACCGCGGAAGCCCTCGACAAGGCGTTGGCCGATCTCGACGCGGCCGACCGGAGCTTGGGCGCCGAGACGCTGACGAACAAGGATCTCAAGGAACGCATCAAACAGACGAAAGCTTCGGCGCTCGCCCGGCGCGCGCTGATCGCCATCGAGGCCCGCGACATGGCCAAAGCCGCGACCATCGTCGGTCAGTACGCCGAACTCAAGGGGAAGGAAGACCCCAGCGTAGTCCGCCTCGAGAAGGAGCTCGCCGCCCGTCGCAAAGATCCTACCTACCTAGGCGTCGATGAGATGAACCCCGGCCTCCGCGCCAAGGACGAGAAAGTCAACGAGCTCCTCGTCAAGGGCCGCGCCCGCTACCTCTACGGAGACTACCAAGGGGCCCTCGACGCCTACCGCGAGGTGCTGCAGTACCAGCCCAATAATTCCGAATCCAAGGCCTACCAGGTCCGCATCCGCCAGATGCTGTCCGAGAATTCCGGCCAGTGGAACCGCAGCGTGACCAAGGGCAAGCTCCTCGAGCTCCTCGATGAGACCTGGAAGCTTCCGGAAGTCTTCAACCGCGAGAACATCAAGGTCGACCTCGGCGCTGGCAACGATCCGGTCATCGAGAAAATGAAGCAGATCCGCCTTCCTGACGGCTATATCGCCCGCGACCTGCCTCTCGACCGCGCGCTGGTCCTCCTGCAGACCGCCGCCCAGACCTACGACAAGGAACAGAAGGGCGTGAGCATCGTGCCGCTGGACAACACCAACGAGAACCCCACCGTCAACTTGCAGCTCAGCAACGGCATCACCGTGTTCCAGGCGCTGGATTACATCTGCAAGCGAGTCGGTTACAGTTTCACCGTCAGCACCGCCGGCATCGTCGAGGTCCGCAAGGACGCCGGTGACAGCCTGCTGGAGACGGAATTCTTCGAGCTCACGCAGGCCGCCGTCGTGAAGATGACCGGCCAGGGCTTGACCACGTCCGCACCGGCCGGTGCGACCGGGAATCCGTTCGCCGGCGCCGGCACCGGCGCCGCCGACCCGAACTCCGGGAATCCTCAGGAAAACGCCATCAAGAGCTTCCTCACCCGTTCGGGCGTGCCCTTCGAGCCGCCCGCGACCCTCTCGTTCGACGGCACCCGCCTCATCGTGAGCCAGACCCGCAAGAATCTGGACCGAGTGAAGAACATCATCCGTCGTTACTCCGACATCAAACAGGTCCACATCGAGGCTAAGTTCCTCGAGGTCGAACAGAAGCTGCTCAACGAGCTCGGAGTCAACTGGTCGATTACTCCGACGGTCGCCGCCAACGGCGGGGACACCGCGGGAACCAACCTGCGCTCGATCAACACCGTCTTCGCCCAGAACAACAAGGCCCCGAAGAACCTGACCATCAACAGTCAGATCACCAATACCCAGACCGGCGTGACCACCAACAATCTCCAGGAGTTCCCGAACCTCGCGCCGACCTTCCCGGGCGGCATGAACCTCGGACAATCGGCCAATTCCTACCAGGGAGTCGTCAACATCCTCAGCCGCGAGACGCTGGCGCTGACCATCCGCGCGATCGAGGAAAGCGCCGGCAGCGACCTGATGTCCAGCCCGAGCCTGACCGTCCTCGACGGCAAGACCGCCGTGATCAGCGTCGCCCAGCTCCTGCGTTATCCGCAGGCTTACGGCGACATCCAATCCAACGTCGGCAACGGCGGCGGCGGCACCGGCGGCGTCCAGGGAGCGGCTCAGACTTCCGTCGCGGTCACCGCGGGCACGCCGCAGGATTTCACCACGCAGCAGATCGGGGTGTCCCTCGAAGTCACTCCGACCGTCGCGGCCGACGATTCCATCGCCCTCAACCTCAAGCCGAAGGTGACCGAATTCGAAGGGTTCGTGGAATACGGCGGCACTTCCGTGGCCCTCTCGGGCGGCGTCACCGTCACCGTGCCTTCGGGCTTCTTCCAGCCCATCTTCAGCGTCCGCGAGGTCACCACCGACGTCACCGTCTTCGACGGCGCCACGGTCGTCATCGGCGGGCTGACTCGCGAAGAAGTGAAGACGGTGGAAGACAAGGTCCCCGTCCTCGGTTCGATTCCGCTCATCGGCGCGGCTTTCCGTTCCAGCGGCAAGAGCATCCAGAAGCGCAGCCTGATGGTCTTCGTCACCGCCAACCTGGTCTCCCCGGGTGGCGCCACGCTCCGCAGCACCCATCCGGGCATGCGGGCCGGTTCGACCTTCTCGAATCCGACGCTCGTCTCGCCGGCGGGCGCGGTGTATCGCGAGCCGATCGAAGCCGCCGCGCCGGTCGAAGCCCCTCCGGTCGTCACCCAGCCCGCCAAGTAAGACGGCGACCCCTGCCGGCGCCTCACAGGCCCGCCCTTCCGGCGGGCCTGCTTTTTTCTCGATGCCGGAGACGGCGGCGCGACAATCCCGCCATGCGCTGGCGGCTCATCGACGGATTCAACCTGGTCTTCCGCAGCCATTTCGCGATGGAGCGCTCGAACCTCCGTCGGCCGGCGGATCAGTTCCCCACCGGCGCGCTCCATGGCTGGATGAAGGCGCTGACCGACCTGCGCGACGCGGAGAAGCCCGACCGTCCGGCGGTCTTCTTCGACCTTGGCGGCTCGGACCGCCATCTGGAAGTCTTGCCTGAATATAAGGCGCAACGGGACGACACCCCGGAGGACATCGTGCTCCAGCTGCCGGAGATCAAACGGCTGACCGCCTTGCTCGGCTTCCAGGTCTTCGAGCGACGCGGCGTCGAGGCCGACGACCTCATCGCCACGGCCGTGCGAATCCTGGCCGCCGCCGGGCACGAGTGCGTCATCGTCTGCGCCGACAAGGAGTTCGGCCACTGCGTCGGCGGGCCGGTGACGCAGCTCGCGCCGCCGCCGACCGCCACTCCCGCCGCGGGTTGGCGGCGGCTGGACCCCGCTGCCGTGACCGAGAAGTTCGGCGTGCCGCCGGCCCGGATCGCCGATTATCTGGCCTTGGTCGGCGATGCCTCCGACAACATCCCCGGGCTCAAGGGCGTAGGCCCCAAGACCGCGGTGAAATGGCTGACCGAGCACGGCGACCTCGAGGGTGTCCTGGCCGCCGCCGACGGCTTGGAGCCCGAGCGCTTCCGCGCGCAGGTCAAGGCCGAGGCTGGCCGCATCCGCGCGAACCTCGCGCTCGTCACCTTCCGCACGGATTTCGATTTCGACCCGGGGCACCCCGTCCCGGAGGATGTCGCCGGGGTCGAGGCTTTTCTCGTCGAGATGGCGATGCATTCGACGCTCCGCCGGTATCAGTCCCGTCATGGTCGGGCCGGCACCGCCGAGCCGACGAACGTCGCGCCGGCCACCAAGCCGTCGGCGAAGCCAGCCCCTGGCGGAGCGGAGCAGGGCGAGCTCTTCTAGCCAACAAGAAGGCCCGCCATGAGAGGCGGGCCTGGTTCGGAAGGACTACGCCCGAGGCTTAGTTCTTCTTGTCTGACTTCGGGGCTTCGAGGGCGACCGGAGCGGCGCCGTGGGTCTTCTCGACGTAGGCCTTCACTTCGTCCTGCGTGAGGGCTACCCAGAACTTGGCCTCCAGGACGTCGAAGACGATGTTATTGGAAAAGATACCGTAGGTCTTTCCCATGTGTTCGGCGTTCTGGGTGAGCGTCTCGGTCACCTTGGTGATTTCGTCCTGGATGCGCTTCTTGGCGGCTTCGTCCGCGGCGGACTGTTCGGCGGCGCGGAGCTGCAGGAGGGCGTTCTGCTGCGCCTGGATGATGTTGATGTTGCGTTCGAAGAGGGGGATGTGCTCGCCGGTCATCTTGCAGAGCTGGATCATCTTCTGGTTCCCGCGGGCGACGACTTCGTTCTCCTTGAATTCCGGGTTCTTGCGGAGTTCGGAGATCTGTTCGTCGGTGACCGGAGACATCAGCTGGATGGCCTGATTCTGGATGAAGTGCGGGCGGATGGCGACCGTGTCCATCTTGAAGCCGTAGACCTTCTCGAAGATGGCGTCCTTCTGGTTGAAGTCCTGGAGCTCGGTCTCGCGGAGCTTGGTCACGGCGTCTTTTTCGGACGTCGTGAGGGCGTTGCGTATGCGCTGGTTGAGTTCGACGATCTTCTGGGCCTGGGCCACCATGACGTTCACGTCGTTGGTGAAGCGGGACAGGGTCTCAGGGTGGCTGATGGTGACGAACTTGAAGAAGACCTTGTTGTCGTGCTGCAGCAGGTTCTCGTCGACCTTGGGGGCGACAGGGGTTTCGGTGGCGGACATGGCGGGGTGTGTTTAGGGGTATGGGAGAATGGTTATTTCTTGTCGGAAGCGCCCGGGTTCTTGGCCTCGATGGCCTTCTTTTCTTCTTCGGTGATCTGCACGGACAACTTAGCCTCGGAGTCGAGTTTGATGGCGTCGGCGTTGAAGTCGAAGCCGCGGGCCTGCTTGAATTCACCGAGGCTCTTGGTGAGCTCGTCCTGGATCTCCTTGATGGCCTTCTCGACCTTCTTCTTGTCGTCGTCCTTGGTCAGCTTGGGCTGCAGGTCGATGAGCTGCTGGAGCTGGGCCTTGCCGTCGGTGATGCGCTTGAGGGTGAGCCCGAAGGTCTCGACCTCGCCCTGTCCGGAGATCGTGTCTCGCACGAGGTATTTCTTTTCATCGATGGTGATGACGGAATCGGCCTTGAAGTCCTTGGCGCCGGAGAGCTTGGTGAACTCCTCGTTGGAGATCGGGGTGGCGATGATCTGCTTGGTCGGAACGAGCTGGAAGGGGCGTTCGATGCTGAAGCCGTTGTAGAGCTTGCCCATCGATTCGTTGTCGCCCTTCAGTTTGGCCGACTTGGCGGCGATTTCATGGCCACGAGCCTCCTTTTCGGGGGTGGTCAGGGCGTTGTCGAGGAACACCTGCAGGCGCTTGAGTTCTTCGACTTGTTGGCTCAGCACCTGGATGTTCCGTTTGAAAGTGAAGCATTCGCCGATCGTCTTACCGACCCAGACCTCGGCGAAATAGGCTTTCTGCTCGGCCTTGCCGGCTCCGGCCAGCTTGACATCAGCCTCGGCGGCCTTCGCATCCGCGGGCTTGGCATCGGCGGGCTTGGCATCGGCGGGCTTGGCATCGGCGGGCTTGGCATCCTGAGCGTTAAGCGAAATGCAAAGAGCCGCCAGGAGTAAGGAGAACTTGTTCATCGGAGTGAGTGGGAGGTTCGAACATAGGCATAGGCAAGGCTTGGACTACTAAAAAATGACCGTCTCTTTCACTTTTTCGGCTTCTGCAGGGTTTGTTCGATGATTTTCTCTAAATCGACCCTTTCGGCCTCTTTTTGGAGAGTCTCGTCGGCCAAGATCGCGCGCACCTTTGGGTGGTCCATGAGTCTTATTAAGTCATTATCATTCAACAACTTATGAACTTTTTTATCTTCCCATGCCTGGTAGAGGCTCGGGTGGGCCGCCAGGGTACGGATCTCTGGTTGAGCCATCAGTCGCTGGCGGGCCTCCGGGTCGGCCATCAGGCGGCGGGTCTGGCGAATCAGGGTACGCTGTTTGTCCGGAATCGGCGACCAGCCACGTAGGTCGGCGGTGAAAGGTGTCGCCGCCAAGTCGTTTCTCAGTTCGGTCGTCCAATGGCGGGCGACCGTTTCCGGCCTCCCGAAAAGTTCGTGGAAAGAGGCCAGGGTCGCGAGGAGAGCCACCAGAATGCCGAAATAGAGCATTCCGGTCCAGCAGCCGATCAGCGCCCCCAACACGGGGCTTTCAGCCTCCTTTTGTCCGTCTGGTCGCCGACCTAGGCGCCAGAAGACGGCGTAACAGGCCAGGCCCGACAGGCAGGCGAGGACGAGGATGCCGGTGGCGCCGCGGAACATCCAAGGGTAGGAGGTTCCTTGCAGGCAGGCGTGACCGAGTTCCGACCCGAAAAACCATCCCATGATCAAGCCTGTCGCGAGCGCCATGGGTCCGGCCAGCTGGCGTAACGGCCCACGTCGGTAGCCTCGCCACGCGCCGCGCAGCATCAGCGCCATGAGCACGGCGGCGGCGACCCAGAGCGTCGGCGAAGTGGCGGCGGGTTCCGACGTCATGTTTCGCCGAGGATCTTGCGGATGGCCGGTTCCCGTGCTTCGATGCTCTCGGCCAGCTTGAACTGCACCAAGGCGCGCCGCAGGTTGTGGCCCGGGTAGCGCACCTTGAAGTAGGCGTCTCCGGCGAGATGGTCGGCGAGGAAGCGGATTCCCAGTTCGAGCGGAATCAGGTGGATGCAGCCGAACAGATGCCGATGGTCGGCGGCGGTCAGGAAGTCCCGCGCATAGGCCTGATAACCACGGTAAAACATGGTGAAAAGATCCAGATCGAAGACCACCGAGCCGAGCTCAGGCGCGTCTTCGCCGGCGGGGTTGCAGACCGAGCGAGTCGCGTCCCCGATGTCATGATGCACCAAGCCGGGCTGGACGGTGTCCAGATCGACGATGCAAGTCCCACGTCCCGTCGCCTCGTCGATCATGATATTGCCCACCTTGGGGTCTCCGTGCGTCGTCCGCAGGCTGAGCTCGCCTCGGAACCGGGCGTCTTCAAGGACGGCGCAGCGGGCTCGGCGCGCCTCGACGAAGCGCGCCGCACGCCTGGCCTCGACCGAGGCGTGCAGGCGCTCCTGGCCTCCGGCCGTGGCCAGGGCCGCGTCCATCTTGGCGAGGTAGCCGGGCGTCACGTGGAAGCCGGGCAAAGCGTACCCCAGCCGATTGGCCGGCAGGTTGCTAACCATCCGGTGGAAATGTCCCAGGACGCAGCCGGCCTCATGGGCGTGTTCAGGGTGGCGGACTTTCTCGTAGGCCTGGGCGCTCGCGATCTGTGAGATCGCCCGCCAGAGGTCGCCGTCGGGGTCGGTCACCCAGTCCTCCCCGTTCTTGGTCTGGATGATCTTGGGCAGCTGCCAGATGCGGTCGGCGCCTTCGGCTTCGGCCTCGAGTTTGGCGTGGCAGTGGTCGGTGAGCACGCGCATGTTCTGCATGATCACCTCCGGATGCGGGAAGACCGATTTGCGGACGCGTTGCACGATGATGCGCTGCTCCGAGAAGGTCGTGCGGAAAATCGCCAGGTAGGTGTCGTTGACGTTGCCCGAGCCATGGGGTTCGACGGCCACGAGCCTTCCTTGGACGTCGAATTGGCGGGCGATCAGGGCTGCTCGCATGGGGCTTTGGGCCATATTTGACCCCTTTGATGGGGGAGGCGAGGGCATTCCCGCGCGGCCAAGGCTGGATTTTCGCCCGCGCCCGCCCATCGTCGGTTTTCCTCTGCGCCGCCACCTTAGCTCAGCTGGTAGAGCATCTCATTCGTAATGAGAATGTCGCCGGTTCAAATCCGGCAGGTGGCTCCAGCGCAGGGGCCTTTTTCGTCCGACCATTTGCCCGTCCGGACTTTCCCCCCACCCTCCATGCCATGAGCCGCGCCGACCATCCGCCTCGCAGCCGGGATCTTTCCCGGCGTTACGACCGGAACTTCCGGGCCGATGACGCCTACCGGGCGACGCTGCCGGACATGCAGAACAAGGACGCCTCCTTGATCCAAGGGGCCAATGTCCCGATCCAGCACGTGGGCATCTCGGGTTTCCGGCTGCCGATGCTCGTGGCCACCCGCGACGGCAGGCCCGTCTCCCTGGAATGCGTGGTGACGGGTTCGGTCTCCCTCGCCGCCGACCGCAAGGGAATCAACATGTCCCGCATCATGCGGACCTTCTACGAGTTCAAGGACCGCTTCCTGTCGCATGAGCTCCTCGAGGAGGTCCTGGTCCGTTACAAGCAGGACCTCGACTGCAGCCGCGCCCGCATCCTGGTCGAAATCCGCTACCCCATCCTGCAGAAGTCCCTTCGCTCCGGGCTCGAAGGCTGGCAGTATTACCGCGCCGTCCTGGAGGGCACCATCGACGACCTCGACCGCCTGCGAAGGTACGTGCATTTCGATTTCGTCTACTCTTCCGCCTGCCCTTGTTCCGCCGAGCTCACCGAGCACGCCCGCGAGGAGCGCTCCGCCTATGGCATCCCCCATTCGCAGCGCTCCAAGGCCCGCGTGATCGCCGAAGTCTCCCCCGGTCGCTCCCTCTTCGTCGAGGACATGAAGGATCTCTGCCTGAAGGGCCTGCAGACCGAGACCCAGGTGATGGTGAAGCGCGAGGACGAGCAGGCTTTCGCCGAGCTCAACGGCGCCTACTCCAAGTTCGTCGAGGATGCCGCCCGCGTGGTCTACGAGCAGTTCGACGCCGACGTCCGCGTGCGCGACTTCGTGATCGCCTGCTCGCACCTGGAGTCCCTCCACTCCCACGACGCGGTCTCGGTGATCAACAAGGGCATGCCGAGCGGCCTTTCGGCCGACTTCAGCAACTTCAGAGACCTGGTCTGCTAGTCGGCTGACGGCTTGCCTGTCCGAGGTGGCCGTCTTACGGTCACTTCTACGAGGGGGTAGCTCAGTCGGATCAGAGCAGCAGCCTTCTAAGCTGCGGGTCGCGGGTTCGAGTCCCGCCCTCCTCACCACTTTCTCGCCGTCATGTCCGCCGCCCCTTACCATCTCGCGGAGCGAGGGGTCGGTGTCGGCGTATGGTCCGCCGCGGAAGTCGAAGCCGGGCTGGCCACCGGTCGGCTCTCCCCGGCCGTGCTTTCCTGGCGCGAAGGCGAGCCCGGCTGGATCGTGCTCGCGGCCCGTCCGGAATTCGCGCCGGCCATCGGCGCCTTCCGTTCGCTCGTGCCGCCGTCGACGCTCGCCTTCGACGACGCGCCTTTGCTCCGGCTGGATTGGACGGCCTGGGCGCGGACCATGCGTGCGATCTGGGGTTCGCCCCGCCAGGCGCTCCGGGCGTCGGCCGCCTCGGTCAGCCTGAGCCGGGCCTTCTGTTGGGTGATCGTCTGCGCCACGCTGGCCGCGCCTTTTCTCTATCTCCAGCTCACGCTCGCGGGCGCTGCTTCCGGTGACGCGTCCGCGGCTCGCTTCCAGCCGGGAGCGCATACGCCTGCGCCAGTCGGATTAGACCTGCCGCGCTTCGCCGCGTTCTGCGCCGGCTTCCCGTTGGCCGTGGTCGTCTCCGTGTTCGGAGGGGCTTGTCTCCTGCATGCGTTCCTGCTCGCGGTGGGAGGCGGCCGGGCGGGCTTCCGGGCGACGACCCGCATCATGGCCTATGTCGGCGGCGCGATGCTCATGCCGGCCGTGGTGCCCTGCGGCTGGGCGCTCGCGCCTTTCGTGATGCTGGCCTATCTGTCGGTCTCACTGCGGGAGGCCCATCGGGACGCCGCCTGGAAGCCCTTGCTGGCCTTGGCGGCCGCGGGCTTTTGTTCCGTCTGCGTGGCCACGGCCTTCATGGCGCTGGCCGTGCGGCCTTTCTTCCGCCCGATGGGTTGAAGCGGGCCTAGGCTTGCTAGGGAGGCCGCCTCGCCTATCAAAGTGCCATGCATATCCACGTCGCTCGTCACCAACAGCAGCTCGGGGTCTTCGCCGCCGAGGAGGTCGCCGCCGGCCTGTCTTCCGGCCGCTTCCTTGCCGCCGACCTCGCCTGGCGCGAAGGGATGGCCGCGTGGACGCCCCTCGGCGACTGGCCGGAGTTCCGCGGCGTCGG
>JBJTAX010000103.1:0-10102 GCA_046091055.1 Verrucomicrobiota bacterium
GCATCGTCATCGAGCGCCACTTCTCCGTCTCCGCCCACGCGAAAGACCTCCTGCTCGTCGTCGGCACGCGTCGCCAAGGGCCTTCGCAGGAACTGGAGACGGGCGTCACCGTCACCGGACCGGCCGAACTCGCCTCCGATGATGATTTCTTCGTGGTGAAAGTGCCGGCCAATAGCGCGCCCGCCGCCCTTTGCGTGACGCTTTGCGACGAACATCCCGCCCCGGCGGTGACGGCGCAAGCCATCCCGACCGGTCCTGCGACCCGTCGCTGGGACGCGGAGGTTAAGACCAAGGTGAGCGTGACCGAAAGCACCGAGGCCTTCGCCATCGACCACGTCGGCCTGCCCGTCGACAATCCATGGAAGCGCGCCGTCCGCACGGGAGACATCCAATTCCGGAAAGACGGCACAGCCGTGGTCGTCACGCTCGACGGCGACGTGTGGCTGGCCCGCGGCCTGAAGGTCGGCTCGACCGACGTGACCTGGCGACGCTTCGCCTCCGGCCTGCATGAGCCGATGACCTGCGCGATCCGCGACGACGAGATCTTCGTCTTCGACCGCAACGGCGTCTGGCGGCTCCGGGACACGGACGGCGACGGCGAGGCCGACGTCCATGAGTTGTTCTCCAACGCGTTCGCGCAGACGGCCGACATGCGGGCATTCCCCAGCACCCTCCGCCTCGGACCGAAGGGCGAATTCGTCATCGCCAAAGGCGGTCAGGAAGCGACGACCATCGGCAAGCACCACGGCAGCGTCCTGCGACTCTCCGCCGACGGCCGTACCGCCACCCGCCTCGGTTATGGCCTCCGCCAGCCGAACCTCTCCGTCCACCCGCGCACCGGTCTCGTCGTCTCGAGCGACCAACAGGGCCACTACATCCCCAGCACGCCCCTGCACATCATCGAGGACGACCAGTTCTACGGCTTCCTCAGCGATAAGCTTCCCAAGGAAAGCTACCCGGCCCCGATCGCCGCCCCGCTCACCTGGATCCCGCATGCGGTCAATGCCTCCGCCCTCTCGCAGGTCTGGCTGGTCGACGCGCAGATGGGGCCGCTCAACGACCAGATGGTGCAGATCTGCTTCAACCAGCCGGACCTCCTGCGTGTGCTCTGGAACCACCGTGGCGCCAAGCCTCAGGCCAGCGTCGTCAGCGTCGCCAAAGGCTTCGCCACCCCGCCGCTCAACGGCTCCGTCAATCCCGTCGACGGCCAGCTGTATGTCGCCGGCTTCCAGATCGCCGGCTGGGGCAACACCCTCGACACCCTGACGGGCATCGAACGTATCCGCTACACCGGCGCTCCTTCGCTCACCCCGCGCGAGATCATCCCGACCGACCGCGGCATCCTCCTCCGCTTCGACGTCGCCCTCGATCCGGCCAAGGCCGCCAACCCCGAGAGTTACTCGCTGGCGTCGTGGGGCTATAAGCGCGCCCCTTCCTCTGGTTCGGCCCAATACAAGGCCGACGGCAAGACCGGCAATGACTGGCTGACCGCCAGCAGCGCCTACGTGAGTCAGGACGGCAAGAGCGTCTTCATCGGAGTCCCTGGCCTCAAGCCGGTCGAGCAGCTCCGCCTCGGCTGGGACCTCGCGTCCGCCGCCGGCGCCGAGATGCGCCAGAACGCGTACACGACCCCTTACGAACTCACGAAATTCGACCCCGTCGCCGAAGGCTTCGGACCGATCGAAGTCGACCTCACCCCTCGGGCCGCGGTCGCGAAGAAAGCCGAAGTCGTCTCCGCCCAGGAAGGCCAGCGCCTCGCCACCATGTTCGGCTGCGTCGCCTGCCACTCCGTCACCGACACCGCCATGAGCAACGTCGGTCCTAAGTGGAAGGGCCTCTTCGGCTCCAAGCGCGACTACGTGACCGACAAGGGAAAGAAAGGTTCGACGGTCGTCGACGTGGCTTATCTCCGGGAATCAGTCCTCGAACCCAACGCCAAGCGGCACGCTTCGTTCCTGAAGTCCGAATTCGCCATGCCCAGCTTCGCCGGCGTCCTCACCGAAGGCCAAGTGGATTCATTGGTGCTCTATATCAAGTCCTTGCAGTGACCCTCCGGCGGAGATTGCTCGCAACTCCCGGCCTTTGGAGTTGTTAGATTGGCATGCCCTCCCCGCGCCTCCCTCTGGTCGCCCTGCTCCTCCTCGCCGGTCTGGCCTCCCTCGCGTCCGCCGCCGACCGCAAGCCGAACTTCGTCTATGTCTTCACCGACGACCAGCGCTGGGACGCCCTCGGGGTCGTCCAGCGGGAACAGGGAGAGAAAGGCCGCTTCCCCTGGCTCAAGACGCCGAACCTGGACCGCCTCGCCGCCGAGGGGCTCCGTTTCCGCAACGCCTACGTGGTGAACTCGCTCTGCGCCCCGTCGCGCGCCTCGCTCGTCACCGGTCAATACGGCCACGTCAACGGCGTGACGAACAACCATACGCCCCACCCCGAGGGGAACCTCTCCGTCGCCGCCCTGCTCCGTCCCGCCGGCTACGTCTCGGGCTACTTCGGCAAGTGGCACCACGGCAACCAGTCCGGCAAACGGCCGGGCTTCGATACGTCCGCGAGCTTCACCGGCCAGGGGGTCTATTTCGACTGCCCGATCGAGGTCGACGGCGTCAAGACCCCGAGCCAAGGCTTCGTCGACGACGTGACCACGGAGTATGCGGCGAACTTCATCAAGGCCAACAAGGACAAGCCCTTCCTGATGATCCTCGGCCTCAAGACCTGCCACGGACCGTTCACGCCTCCGCCCCGGCATGCCCAGGCCTACGAAGGCGCGCAGGCCCGTAACGTGCCGAATTACGGCGTCCCCGCCATCTATGCCGCCGCCGGGCCGAACGGCGCCAAGGGCAAGCAGACCGGCGACAAGGAGGTCCCGACCAACCTCGGCATGTTCCGCGGCATCAACGGGGTCGACGACAACGTGGGCAAGCTGCTCAGGACGCTGGATGAGCTCGGGCTGACCGAGGATACGGTCTTCGTCTTCTCCAGCGACAACGGCTACTACCTCGGGGAACACAATCTCGGCGACAAGCGGACCGCCTACGAGGAAGCGCTGCGCATCCCGATGCTCGTACGCTATCCGCGCGCGGTGAAGGCTGGCCGCACCGACGACCGCATGGTCCTCAACATCGACCCGGCCGCGACCTTCCTCGACCTCGCCGGCCAGCCGGTGCCCGCCGCGATGCATGGACGCAGTTGGAAGCCCCTCCTGGAAGAAAAGCCGGCCGTCTGGCGTGACAGCTACTTCTACTGCTACTTCTACGAAAGGGGTCACGGCTCCCCGCTCACGACCGCCGTCCGCACCGCCGATGCCAAGCTGATCAGGTATCCTGGGCACGAAGAATGGACCGAAGTCTTCGACCTCAAGGCGGACCCTTATGAGCTGAAGAACCTCGCCGCTGACCCCTCCCACGCCGACCTGCGTAAGCGGCTCGAAGCGGAATACGAGAAGCAGGCCAAAGCCATCGACTTCAAGGTCCCCGACTTCGCCGACAAACCGGGCGAAGCCGGCGACGGATCCAAGAAGAAGGCCGGCAAGAAGAAGGCCAAGTAAGCCGAAGAAAACGGGTGGTTTTCTACACAAGGGCTGTCATCGTGCAGCCCTTGCCCATGTCCGCCCCGCTCGACCTCACCCGCGACCCTGCCCACGACCCGCTTGAAATCTATCGCTTCCGCGACGGCCTTTACGCTGTCGACCTCATCGCCGCCGCGATCACGGAGTTCGACCTCTTCACCAAGCTCGCCGCCAAGCCGTCCGACCTCGCCACGGTCTGCCGCGACCTCGGCACGCACCGCCGGCCGACCGACGTGATGCTGACGCTCTTCGCCGCCAACGGGTTCCTCGCCCTCAAGGACGGCATCTACTCGGTCACGCAGCTCGGGCAGGAACACCTCGTGAGCACCTCGGCCACCTTCCTAGGGCCCTACTACGCTTCCCTGAAAGACCGCCCGGTGGTGAAGGACTTCGTGGTCATCCTGAAGACCGACAAGCCCGCCAACTGGGGCAGCTACAAGGACGAGAAGCCTTGGAGCGAAGCGATGCTCACCGACGAATTCGCGACGAGCTTCACCGCCGCGATGGATTCGCGCGGCTTCACCCTCGGCCCGGCGATGGCCAAGGCTTCGCCGATCGGCGCGCGCACCCGCCTCCTTGATATCGCCGGAGGCTCAGGCATCTACGCCTGCGCGCTCGTCGCCAATCATCCCGGACTCTCCGCCACGGTCTTCGAACGCGCGCCGGTCGACGGCATCACCCGCAAGATGATCGCCAAGCGCGGCTTCCAGGACCGGGTCGACGTCAAGGCCGGCGACATGTTCAAGGAAGCGCTGCCCTCCGGTTACGACGTACACCTGTTCTCCAACGTCCTGCATGACTGGGACACCGATAAGGTGCGCTTCCTGCTGGCCGCCTCGGCCAAGGCCTTGCCCAAGGGCGGCCTGCTTATCGTGCACGACGCCCACCTGAACGAAGACAAGACCGGCCCGGCGCCCGTGGCGGCCTATTCCGCCCTCCTGATGAGCGTCACCGAAGGCCGTTGCTACGGCACCGGCGAGATGCGCGACCTCCTGGCCGAAGCCGGCTTCGGCGACATCCGCCACCAAGACACCGCCTGCGACCGCAGTATCGTCACTGCCGTAAGGCAGTGACGATCTCAGATGACGGACATTGAACCACGCCCCGTCTCAGCGATCATCTGTTTTCCCCTCTGTCATCTGCCCTCCGTCATCTGTCACCCACTCTTCCCATGCGCCTCCTACTCACTCTGCTCGCGGTGACCGCGTCCCTTGCCGCCGCGCCGATGGACCCGGAGGAGCAGCGGCTCGGCTTCGTGGCGCTTGCGGACGGCAATTCCTTCGACGGATGGAAACACCCGGGAAACTGGGAGATCCAGGATGGCGCGTTCGCCCGCGTTCGTCCCTCCGGTCAGCTGACCTATGAGGCCCGTGCGCTGCCGGACGACTTTGAACTGCGCTTCGACTGGAAGGTCAGCCCAGGCTGCAACAGTGGCGTCTATTACCGCCCCGGGCAGGTGGAGTATCAGGTGCTCGATGACGTCGGCAGTCCTTACGGCGAGAACCCGCGTCAATCGGCTGCGTCGCTGTTCTTCTGCATGGCCCCGAGCAAGCGGGCTACCCGTCCCGTCGGCGCATGGAATACCGCCCGCATCCGCTGCCAAGGCACGGTCATCGAACATTGGCTGAACGAGCAGAACGTCCTCTCCTTCGACTACGCGGACCCCAAGTGGGCCGCTGAAGTTCGCCTGCTCACCCTCCGCGGTGGCGACCTCAAGGGTCGCGGTGGCAAACTCCTCCTGCAGGACCACGGTCAAGACGTCGCGTTCCGAAACCTCCGACTCCGGACGATTCCGGCCGGCGAAATCATCAAGGCGGACCCGGCCTTCGCCCCCATGACGATTCCTCCCGGCGCCCTCGCCAAGGAGGAAGCCCGCGTGCGCTCCATGCTCCAGAAGAAGTGAGTCAGCACCCCGCCCTACCGAACCCACCGTCTATGAAACACTACCCCGCCCTCCTCGCCCTACTTTTCGCCCTCACCTGCGCCGCCGCTGAGCATCCTGAACTGGCCCGCGTGACCGCCGCCGACGACGCCCGCGTCGCGGCCATGCTCGCCCCGACCCGCGAAAAACTCGACGCCGTGCTGTCGGACGAACTGCGGTACGCCCATTCCAACGGCCAGGTCGACACGAAGGACGCCCTCATCACCTCGCTGACGGACGGTTCGGCGACCTATTCCAAATATGCCTACCAAGACCGCACGTTCAGCTTCCCCGCCCCCGGACTCGCCCTCATGGCCGGACGCTTCGACGTGAAGGCCGTCGTCAAAGGCAACGCGGCCGAAAGCACCATCAGCTTCCTCGCGGTCTGGCGCCTAGAAAAGGGCGGATGGAAGTTCCTAGCCTGGCAGTCCTGCAAGATCCCGCCGGTAGCCCCTGCTAAGTAAGGTTATCCTCGCAAACGAAGGGAGTTTGGACTGTCTCAAAGGCAGCATGAGCCCCCTGCTCGCTTCCGTCGTCGCCCTGACCTTGGGCGCGGTATCGCTCCTTGCCGCCGACCCGGCGGCCAAGACACCGGCGGCGCCCAAAGCCGGCGACCCGGAGTTCCGCAAGTACCCTATCCCGATCGAGCCCGACGAGAACGTCTCCTATGGCCCTCACCGCATGCAGCGGATCTACTTCTGGCGCGCGAAGTCCGAGAAGCCCACGCCCCTCCTCTTCTACATCCATGGCGGCGGATGGTCTGGCGGCGACCGCTCGGTCGTCCGCAGCATGCTGAAACCGGCCCTCGACGCCGGCATCTCCGTGGTCTCGGTAGAATACCGCACGATCAAAGACTCCACCGCGGACGGACTCGTCCCGCCGGTGAAGGGCCCGATGTTCGACTGCGCCCGCGCCTTGCAGTTCACGCGCAGCAAAGCCAAGGAGTGGAACCTCGACAAGACCAAGGTCGCCTTGGCCGGCGGCTCCGCCGGCGCCTGCACGAGCCTCTGGCTGGCCTTCCATGACGACCTCGCCGACCCGCAGAGCGCCGACCCGATCGCCCGCGAGTCCACCCGCGTGACTTGCGCCGCCGTATCCGGCGCCCAGACGACCCTCGACCCGCACCAGATGCGCGCCTGGACGCCCAACAGCAAATACGGCGCGCACGCCTTCGGCATCGTGTGGGACGCGAAAAAGAAGATTTCGTCCTTCGACATGTTCTACGCCGAGCGCGAACGCATCCTGCCCTGGATCAAGGAATACTCACCTTACGAACTCGTCACGTGCGACGACCCTCCGGTCGGCCTGTTCTACTCCGCCGCCCCGAACCTGGGCAAGGACGAGAAGGACCCGACGCACACGGCCAACTTCGGCGTGAAGCTCAAGGAGCATTGCGACGCCAACGGCGTGCGTTGCGAGCTCGTCTACCCCGGCGCGCCGAACGTCGTCCACGCCAGCGACGCCGATTACATCAAGGCCGCCCTGCGCCCCGAACTGAAGTGAGGCTCTGCGCGCTCTTCCTCTCCCTCTACGCCCTCGCCTTCGCCGCCGAACCCAAGGTCGCGGCGAAGCGTCCCTCCGCCGCGGAGACGCGCGCGGCAGCGCTGAAACTCGCCATCGACATCCCGAGCACCAAGGACGGCACGCTCCAGAAAGCGATCTACTGGCGTCCGGAGTCCGCGGCGCGCTCGATCGACGGCAGGGCCGTGCCGTTGCTGGTGTTCCTCCACTCGTGGAGCGGGGGCTTCGAGCAAGGCCCGCCGTGGATTGATCAGGCCAAGAAGCTGGGGTGGGTGCTCGTCGCTCCCGACTTCCGTGGCCCCAACAACCGCCCCGAGGCCTGCGCCTCCGACCTCGCCTCGCAGGACATCCTCGACGCCGTGGCCTACGCCCGACGCGACGCCCGGATCGACGCCTCCCGCATCTACCTCATCGGCGGCTCCGGCGGCGGCCATATGTCCCTCGTCATGGCCGCCCGGGCGCCCGACCTTTGGGCCGGCGTGAGCGCGTGGGTGCCGATCTCCGACCTCGCCGCGTGGCATGCCGAAAGCAAGGCCCGCAGGAAAAACTACGCCAAGATGCTCGAGCAGTCCTGCGGCGGCCCGCCTAGTCCGGCGACCGACGCGGAATACCGCCAACGTTCCCCGCTCTTCCACCTCGCCGCCGCCAAGGGCGTGCCGCTCGACATCAACACCGGCATCCACGACGGGCATACCGGCTCGGTGCCGGTGAGCCACTCGCTCCGCGCCTTCAATGTCCTGGCCGCGACTGAGAGGCAGATTCCGGCGGAGGATATCGATTTCATGGTCCGCGAACAAAAAATTCCCAGCGCCCTCGCCGCGGAGACCCAAGCCGATCCGGAACGCCAGAAGGCCGTGCTCTTCCGCCGCGCCTCCGGCAACGCCCGCGTGACCGTCTTCGAAGGCGGCCACGAATCCGAATCCTCGGCCGGCGTGCTCTGGCTTTCCCGCCAACGCCAGGGCCAACCCGCGGACTTCAGCCTCGGGGCGACGTCCGGCCAGACCGGCGCCGTGACCGAAGTCTCGAAATAACCTTACCATGAACACCCTCCGACTGCTCCTCGCCACCTGCGCCTGCGCCCTGGCATTCGCCGCCGAGCGTAAGCCCAACATCCTCGTCATCGTCAGCGACGACCATGGCTACGCCGACGTCGGCTTCAACGGCGGCAAAGCCGTGCCCACGCCCAATCTGGACGCGCTCGCCGCCTCAGGCGTCCGCTGCGCCAGCGGCTACGTGTCGCACCCCTTCTGCTCGCCCACGCGCGCCGGCCTGCTCACCGGAAGGTATCAGCAGCGCTTCGGTCATGAGAACAACCCGGCCTATAATCCGGCCGACGCCGTGGCGGGGCTGCCGCTCGGCGAGAAGCTCCTGCCGCAGTTCCTGAAGGAAGCCGGCTACCGGACCGGCTGGATCGGCAAGTGGCACCTCGGCGCCACGCCCGCCCATACTCCCTGGGCCCGCGGCTTCGACCAGAGCTATGGCTTCATCGGAGGGGGCCATTCCTTCTCCGGCTGGGCGATCGACGTGAAGAAGGAATACAACGTCCCGCTGACCCGCGACGGCAAGACCACCGCCGAAGTCCCCACCCATCTCACCGCGGCCTTCGGCCAGGAAGCCGCCGCCTTCGTCACCCGCCAGGCCGGCGCGCCTTGGATGCTTTACCTGGCTTTCAACGCCCCGCACACCCCGCACATGCCCACGGCTGAGCGGGAGAAGCAGTTCGCTGACGTGAAAGACCCGACCCGCCGAAAGTGCCTCGCGCAGATCAGCCTGCTGGACGACGCCGTCGGCGAGGTCACCCGCGCGCTCGCGGCCAGCGGACAGACCCAGGACACGCTGATCTTCTTCTTCAGCGACAACGGCGGCACCCCGCCCTCGCTCGGCGCCGACAACACGCCGCTACGCGCCAACAAAGGCACGGTCTACGAAGGCGGCGTCCGCGTCCCGTTCGTCATCAGCTGGCCGGCCCGGCTCAAGGCGGGCTCGACCTACGACCACCCGGTGTCCTCCTTGGACGTCGCCGCGACGGCCCTCTCCCTGGCCGGCGTACCTTTCCCGGCGGAGCGCAGGCTCGACGGCGTGAATCTCATCCCGTTCCTGCGGGGCGAGACCCAGACCGCGCCGCACGCGAACCTCTTCTGGCGCACCGGCGGCGGCAGCAGCTACGCCGTCCGCTCCGGCGATTGGAAACTGGTCCGCAACGGCAAGCAACCCGACGAACTTTACGACCTGTCGACGGACATCGGCGAAGCGAAGGACCTGGCGTCCGCTCGACCCGAAGTCGTCGCCAAGCTCTCCGCCGAGCTGGCCGCTTGGGACAAGGAACTGGTCGCCCCGCTGTTCCAGAGCCCCAAGGGCGGCAAGCCCCCTGCGAAGAAGGCGAAGAAATAGGCACTAAGCCCCATCTGATGGGGTTTCGGTGACTTTTCCTCTGGTCGGGCTGGTGAGATTCGAACTCACGACCTCTTGCACCCCATGCAAGCGCGCTACCAGACTACGCTACAGCCCGAGAGAGGAAAGATTGGGTTAAGCCCCAGCCCGACGGGGTTGTCAATCCGACAAACCCGCCCCCGCGGTTTCTCGACATAACCAAGGCCTAACCAGAGGAATAAAGCATGAGCCACACCCCCCTGCTCCTGCTTGCCCTCTTGGCCGCCGCCCTCGGCGCGGAGACCCGCCCGAACATCGTCTTCATCCTGGCGGATGACCTCGGCTACGGCGAAGTCGGTTACAACGGCCAGAAGATCATCCGCACCCCGAACGTCGACCGCCTCGCCCGCGAAGGGATGATCCTCACCCGACACTACTGCGGCAACGCGGTCTGCGCCCCCTCGCGCACGGTACTCCTGACCGGTCGCAACCCCGGTCACGCCACGGCCCGTGACAACGGCGACGTCGGCGACCGCGAGCAGTTCCCCCCTCCCACCGGCATCGCCACCCTGCCCGGCACGCTCAAGCAAGCCGGCTATGCGACCGCCGCGTTCGGCAAATGGGGCATGGGCAGTTTCGAGTCCACCGGTAGTCCGCTGAAGCAGGGCTTCGATCGCTTCCTCGGCGTGACCAGCCAGTGGGTCGCGCACAGCCACTACCCTCCCTTC
>JBJTAX010000104.1:0-2885 GCA_046091055.1 Verrucomicrobiota bacterium
TGGAAGAGATGCCGAAGCCGCGCCAAGCCTTCGTGCTGAACCGTGGCGCCTACGACGCGCCGGGCGAGAAGGTCGACGCCGGCGTCCCCGAACAGCTGATCGCCCCTTGGCCCGCCGACGCCCCGAAGAACCGCCTCGGCCTGGCCCGCTGGTTCCTGCAGCCTCAGCAACCCCTCACCGCCCGCGTGGTGGTGAACCGTTTCTGGGCCCAGCTCTTCGGCGTCGGGCTCGTCAAGACCGTCGAGGACTTCGGCACCCAAGGCGAGTGGCCGAGCCATCCGGAGCTGCTCGACACCTTGGCGCGCGATTTCGTCGACCGTGGCTGGGACGTGAAGGATTTCTTCCTCAAGGTGGTCACCTCCTCGACCTACCGCCAGACCAGCGACGCCGCGCCCGAACTCTATGCCCGCGACCCGGAGAACCGCCTGCTCGCGCGCGGCCCCCGCGTGCGCCTGACTTCGGAGCAGATCCGCGACCAGGCGCTGGCCGTCTCGGGACTGCTCGCCGAGAGGATCGGCGGGCCGAGCGTGCGTCCCTACCAGCCCGAAGGGCTTTACAAGGGCATCGTGGTCGACGCTCCCTACCCGAGCACCACATGGGAACTCGGCAAGGGCGACGAGCTCTACCGCCGCAGCCTTTACACGTTCTGGAAGCGGACCGTCCCCCACCCCGCCATGCTGACCTTCGATTCGCCGGACCGCGAGTTCTGCAGCGCCCGACGCTCGCGCACCAACACCCCCCTGCAGGCCTTGGTCCTCTGGAACGAGACCGGCTACCTCGAGGCTTCGCGCAAGCTTGGCGAACGCATGCTCAAGGAAGGTGGCGCGGATGACGCCTCCCGCGCGGCCTTCGCCTTCCGCCTGGCCACCGGACGCGCTCCGCGTGCGGCCGAGATCGAAGTCCTGACGCGCACGTTCGCCCAGCTGCGCGCCGATTACGTCGACCGCCCCGACGATGCCGCCAAGCTCATCAAGGTCGGCGCGTCCGTCGCCGATCCGAAGCTGCCTACCGGCGAACTCGCCGCCGCCGCGGGCGTCGCGAACCTCATCCTGACGCTGGACGAGACCATCACCAAGAACTGACCGCCATGTCCTGCCACCGATACGAGAACCTGCATTCCCGGCGCGAATTCCTGGAGAAGACCGGACTCGGCCTCGGCGCCGGCGCGCTCGCCCATCTGCTTGGCGGCTGCGCTTCGACCAGTACCGCCGGCGATCCGCACATCAACGGCCTGCCTGGCCTACCCCACTTCGCCCCCAAGGCCAAGCGCGTCATCTGCCTCTTCCAATCCGGCGGCCCTTCGCACCTGGACCTGCTCGATCCGAAGCCCGAACTCGAACGTCAGTTCGACAAGGATCTGCCCGATTCCATCCGCCGCGGGCAGCGCATCACCGGCATGGTGGCCTCGCAGGCGCGTCTCGCCTGCCAGCCGAGCCGGTTCAAGTTCACCCGTCACGGCAAGTGCGGCACCGAGGTCAGCGAACTCCTCCCGCACATCGGCGGCATCGCCGACGAGATCTGCGTGCTACGCTCCGTGCACACCGAAGCCATCAACCACGATCCCGCGATCACCTTCTTCCAGACCGGCAGCCAGCTGCCCGGACGTCCGAGCATGGGCGCCTGGACCGACTACGGCCTCGGTCGCATGAACGACAACCTGCCTTCGTTCGTCGTGCTCGTCTCGACCAACAAAGATCGTTCCGGCCAAGGCCTGCTCGCCCGCCTGTGGGGCAGCGGCTTCCTGCCCAGCGCCCACCAGGGCGTGCAGTTCCGCAGCGCCGGCGAACCCGTGCTTTATCTCCGCGATCCCGAAGGCCTGAGCCGCGTACAGCGCAAGACCCTGCTGGAAGGCGCCAACGCGCTGAACCGACTCAATCTCGCCGCCGCCGGCGACCCGGAGATCTCCGCTCGCATCAGCCAGGCCGAGATGGCCTACCGCATGCAGGCCAGCGTGCCCGACCTGATGGACCTCACGGGCGAGAGCCAGACGGTCATGGAAAGCTACGGACCCGACGTCGCCACGCCCGGCTCGTTCGCCCGCAACGCCCTCCTCGCCCGACGCCTCGCCGAGAAAGGCGTCCGCTTCATCCAGCTCTACCATCGCGACTGGGACCATCACGGAGGCCTGCACGACCAGCTCCCCAAGATGGCCCGCGACGTCGACCAGCCCGCGGCCGCGCTCGTCAAGGATCTCAAGCAGCGCGGCATGCTCGACGACACCCTCGTCATCTGGGGCGGCGAGTTCGGCCGGACCCCCTACGCCCAAGGCGGCGCCAACCGCCAGAAATACGGCCGCGACCACCACGGCAAGGTCTTCTCCCTCTGGATGGCCGGGGGCGGCATCAAGCCCGGCATGACCTACGGCACGTCCGACGACTTCGGCTTCAACCCCCAGGAGAACCCCGTGCACATCCACGACCTCCAGGCGACGATCCTGCATTGCCTCGGCATCAACCACGAACGCCTCACCTACCGTTTCCAAGGCCGCCAGTTCCGGCTCACGGATGTGCATGGACATGTGGTACGCGCGATACTGTCGTAATCGCGAGGGGACACGTTGGCATGGTGACACGGGGACAAGGGGCGATGCAGTGCTCAAAGGGGGCAGCATAGGGAGACCAGATAGTTTGCCGGGGGATACTTCTTCGGGTCCCAGGTCTCAGCAGTCGGGTATCGGGTACGGGTTATCAGGTACGGGCACGGGTGCGGGTGCGGGGCCTGAACCTGTACCTGATGCTGAACACCTGAACCTGGGACCTGAGGACTGAGACCCGAGACCTGAGAATGGTTCATGCCCGCAGGTAAAATTCCGGTCTCCCTTTGAGCAGATGAATCGTTTCAGGTGGCAGGTGGCGGGATTTCCAATCCGTCATCGATTAAGTCCT
>JBJTAX010000105.1:0-4433 GCA_046091055.1 Verrucomicrobiota bacterium
TCCCGGCATCGGCTGGCTCGAGCGCACCGAACGCGAGAAGGAGGAGGCGCCTTCCAAGGCCATCGCCTTGCTGGAACTGGCGCCTGACGCCGTGCTGGCCGACATCGGCGCGGGTTCGGGTTATTACTCCTTCCGCATCGCGCGCCGGCTGCCGCAGGGCAAGGTCGTGGCGATCGACATCCAGCCGGAGAGGCTGGAGTTCCTGAAGGCCGAAGCCGCCAGGCTCGGCGTCAGGAACGTCGAACCTCACCTGGGCGCGGTCGATGACGTGAAACTGCCGCCGGCCTCGCTCGACGCGGCCCTGATGGTCGACGCTTACCACGAGTTCGATCACCCGGCGGAGATGCTCGCCTCGCAGCGTTCGGCCCTGAGGCCGAAAGGTCGTGTCGACCTCCTCGAGTACCGCGCCGAAGACGATAACGTGCCGATCAAGCCGCACCACAAGATGACCGAGGCGCAGGCCCGCAAGGAATTCGAGGCGTGCGGCTTCCGCTTCGTGACGAACAAGCCGGGGCTGCCCTGGCAGCACCTGCTGATCTTCGAGCGGCCCTAAGGCGCGCTCAGGCGCCGACGCTTTTCTTGATGTCCTTCAGCTGCTGGAACTCGGGCTTGGCGGTGTAATACTTGTCGAGCGGGTAGCAGCCGGAGATGAGCCCGTTGCGCGGGGCGGTCGTGCAGTCGCTGAAGGTGCGGCAGATGAACTTCGTCTCGAGCGAGCCGTTCTTCACGGCGTCGGCGAGCATGGCCGGATAGCTGAGCACGGCCCGGCCCACGCCGATGGCATCGCTGCCGCCGGTGCGCAGGATGTGCTGCGCGAGGTGCGGCAGGTATTCCTGTACGTAACTGAGGCCGGAGCTGACCACGATCATGCCGGCCGGGGCCTGCGCGCGGACTTCGCGGACGACGCGCACCTGACGGGCGACGTCGATGAGCGGGTCGTGCGCCGGCTGGTAACCGTCGCTCGGCGGGTAGGCCGCCGGGCGCTGGAGGTGGGGGTTGTAGTAGGGCGAGCCGGCGGTGGTGTTGAGGATCTTAACGCCGAGTTCGCCGAGCAGCTTCACGAAGGCGAAGGTCTCGGTGAGGTCGATCTCGGTGGGCTTGGCCTGATTGACGCCGAAAGCATAGCGGTAGGGCAGGCAGGCGGAGAAGTCCTCCGGGATGCCCGGCCCGAGCTTGCCGGGCTGGCTCAGCGCGGGGTCGGGACGGAAAGGCACCATGTCGAAGAGGCTGAGACGGACGCCGATGTCGATGGTGTTACCGTCCGCGCGGATGCCTGCGATTATGTCGCGCAGGATGCGGGTGCGGTTCTCGAAGGAGCCGCCGAACTTGCCCGGGCGCGTATATGCGCCGAGGAACTCGTGCAGGAGATAGCCGTGGCAGTGCTTGATGTCCACGAAGTCGGCGCCGCAGTCGCGGGCCACGCGGGCGGCCCGGACGTAGCAGCGGATCAGCTCCTCGACGTCGGCATCCGTCAGCACCTGGTCGTCGGAGGCCACGTTGAACTTCTTGTCGAGGATCGGGTGGCGGTAGGCCACGCGGGATTCCCATCGCTTCTTGTCATGCGGGCGGCAGAAGCGGCCGGAGTGCGTCAGCTGGAAGCCGATGACGAGGTCGTCGACCGAACCCCAGCGGGCGAGGTGCTCGGCCTTGAGGACGCCCACGAGCTCGGTGATGCCGGCACGGTTCTCCTCGTTGATGATGAGCTGGTTCATGTTCGCCCGGCCGTCGGCGCGCACGGCCATGGCCTCGGCGCCGCAGATCAGCTTGGCGCCGCTCGCGCCGAAGCGCTGCCAGCGTCGCTTCATCTCTTCGGAGATCCCGCCGGTGGTCGTGCCGTCCCAGCCTTCCATCGGGTGGATGGCGATACGGTTGCCGATGGTCTTGCCGTTGACCTGCGTGCGGGCGATCGGCTGCGACAGCGGGTTGCCGGCGCCGGCTTCGATGGCGTCTTCGAGGGGCAGGTCGATGCCGAGCCCGGCGCAATGGGCGCGGAAGTCGGCGACGGTCTTGAGCGAGGCGACGCGGGTGAGCTTGAAGGATGTGGTCATGGCAAGGTTCAGCGTGGGATGTTGAGGCGTTCCGAGATGCGGCGCGTACGCACCATGGCCTCGGTCATGCGGGTGGCTTCGTCCGAGCCGCGGACGTCCTTGCAGGCGGGATGCGGTTCGGGCGAGGCGATGACGCCGAGCTGATGAAGCAGGTGGGCGGTGCTGTGCTTGTAGGCGGCGGCGCTGCCCTTGGCATCGAGGCGGAAGACCTGGTCTTCGAGCGACTGGAACGCCTCGAACAGCTTGTAGACGAGGGTGTCGAAGCGACCCGTGCCCGTGGGGACTTTCTTGCCGGGGGCGCCATCGTCGAGCCACATGTCCTTCGCCGCGCAGATCTGCGGGGCCGCGCTGCTGGCGGCGCCGATGAGGAGGGGTAGGCCGGTCTTGATGGCGGTGGCGATGCCGTAGTCGTCGCCGCTGTGCGGGGCGAAATCGAGCTTCAGGTCCTTGCACATCGCCGCCCAATAAAGGAAGTGCGGTTCGTCCAGGGTGCTGACCTTGCCGCCCACGAACTTCGGGTGGATGGCCAGCTGGTGGAGCAGCCAGGGCTCGTACGGCGTGGCCCAGGGGACGAACGCGGGCTCCAGGGCGTGCACGATGCCGGGGCGGATGAGCCATTCGGCGATCTGGTAATAGCCGTCGCGGCGCCGCTCGGGGTCGAGCGTGTTCAGCCACTTCGAGGTCATGATCATCACCTCGCAGTTGTCATGGGCCTGCGCGAGGTCCAGCAGCGGGCGGTAGCGTTCGGCCTTGAAGGACGTGTCGTCCTGCGCCCCGCGGGCGGTGATGCCCGCGACGAAGCGCATCTCCGGGAACGCCAGGCGGAACTGGCGGAGCACCTCGGCGTACATCAGGTCGTCGAGGTCGAAGATGTAGCCCGTGTCGGCGTTGAGCACCGGCACGAGCTCGACGCCGTAATGGTCGGCGGCGGCCAGCTGCCAGCGGATCTCGGAGACGAAGCTCACCCAGTCCGGCTTCCCGTCACGGAAGGGCAGGAGCACCGCGGAACAGAGTCGCGCCTTCGTGCGGTGGTCGACGAGGGCTTCCTCGGCCGTCCAGGCCCATTTCGTCGCCGACCAAGGGGTCGTCGGCGATAGGTCCTCGGGGCGGTCGATCAGCGGCTTCATGGGGATACCTTACCACTTTCCATGGTGCTTGAAAAACATTAGTTTCCAGCCATTATCGACGGAATAAACGATGGACCTCTACCAGCTGGAATACTTCCTCGAAGCCGCGCGGCAGCGGAGCTTCACGCGTGCCGCGGCCAAGCTGAACCTGGCGCAGGCCGCCTTGAGCGAGCAGATGCGCAAGCTGGAGGCCGAGCTGGGCGCCCGCCTGTTCAACCGCGGTCGGCGGGAGACGACGCTGACGCCGGCGGGGGAGACTCTGCGGACCCATGCCGAGGCCCTGTTGGCGCAGGCCCTCGCGACGCGCCGGGCGGTTGGCGACCAGGTGGCGCTGAAGGGCGGCCGGCTGGCCGTGGGCGCGATTCCTTCCGTGAGCGCCTGTCTGCTTCCCGCCGCCGTCGCGGCTTTCCGTCGCAAGTACCCGCAGGTCGAGCTCGCTTTGCTCGAGGGTACGTCGGAGGCCGTGGCGCAATGGGTGGAAACGGGCAGGATCGAACTCGGCGTGGTCCAGCTCCCCGCGCCAGGCGACGCGTTCCAAGTGACGCCTCTGCTGGATGAGTCCTTCGTGCTGCTCGTCCCTAAGAAGCATCCCTTGGCGCGTCGACGTCTGCCCAGGTTGTCCGAGCTGGCGAAGGAAGCGTTCGTATTCTACAAGGGCAGGGCGCGGGATGTCGCCCAGGCCGCCTGCCGGTCGGCCGGCTTCGAGCCGCGGACGGCCTGCGAGAGCGGTGAGCTGGAGACGATCCGTTCGCTCGTGGCGGCGGACCTGGGCGTGGCCTTGCTGCCCGAACTCGCGGCGCGCGGGGTCGTGCCGGGCTGCTTGGTGGTCCGACTGGGCGGCGCCCCCATCCGTCGTTCGGTCGCTTTGCTGCAACGTCGTGGTCAGGAACTTTCCCCCGCCGCCCAGTCGTTCCGTCGGCTCCTCATCGGCGAGGCCGGGGCGTAGCCGGCAAAATCGCCCCTTGAAGCCCCGAGTTTAGTCCTTCTGATGGGGGTACCCCATGCACGACGCCCCCGATACCCGCGACGCGATCACGAAGGGCATGCAGATGACGCTGCTGGCCGGTTTCCTGGGCTGGATGATGGACGGTTATGAACAGGCGCTCTTCCCGCCGCTCGCGGGCCCGGCGCTCAAGAGCATGGTGCCCGCCGATATCGCCGCGCTCGGCGTCAAGGCGCTCAACGGGTGGGTCGGCGGCTGGAGGGGCATCATGACCGCGGCTTTGCTCGTCGGCGCGGCCCGCGGCGGCGCGGCCTG
>JBJTAX010000106.1:0-5026 GCA_046091055.1 Verrucomicrobiota bacterium
GGTCGAGCCCGGCGCGTCCGCGCGCTCGAAGGCTGGCCGGGCTCGACCTTCGAGCACCGGGGTGCGACGGTCAAGGTCGGCGCCGCCCGGGTCGACGCGGAGGTCCGCGGCGCGCCGGGGACCATCCTCTCCGTTAGCCGCGACGGGATCGCCGTCGCCTGCGGGCAGGGCGCGCTGATCTTCACGCGACTGCAGCGCCCGGGCGGCAAGATGCTGCCGGCCGGAGAATTCCTGTCGGGCTATCCCTTGGCGGTCGGCGAGGTCCTGGCCTCCGCCGACATGCCCGCGTTCGTCGCGGATCGTCTGTTTCCGCGGGCGCCGAGGGCGTAATCGCTTGATTAGCCTTCGTCGCTGGCTGACATAGGCGCATGCGAGTCCTCCTCCTCTGCCTCTGTCCCGTCGCGGCGGTCATGGCGCAGCAGAAGGACCTTTCCTTCCGGCAGGTCGCCGGCGGCGTCTTCTCAGGTTTCACCGAGGACGCCAAGGCCGAGAAGGCCTGGGAGGCTTCCGCTCGTTTCATGAAGCCCGCCGCCGAGGAAGGCGCCTGGGACATGGAGCAGATCCAGCTTCAGTCGTTCCGCGACGGCCGGCCCCGCGCGACTTTCACGAGTCCGTCCGGCGTCATGACGCCCGCCCGCCGCTCGGCCCAGGGTGTCTCGACCGTGCAGGCCCGTACGGCCGGCTTCACGCTCGCCGGCCGGGGGTGGAGCTGGCGTTCCACGCCGCAAGGCGACAGCTTCGCGATCCTCGCCGAAGTCGTCGCCGAGCTCGATCTCACCAAGCCCTCCGCCCGCCGCCTGCGCCTGCGCGCGCCACGGATGGATGCCTCGCCGGCCGTCGGCGGGACCTTGCTCGTCTTCAAGGGCGGGGTGACCGCCGAGCGCGAGGGCGAACGCACCACCTGCGAAAGGCTGGAATGCCTGGTGGCCGACGGGCCGGGGGGCGACGCGGCCTGCCGTTCCCTCGCCGCCTCGGGCCGCGTCGTCCGTGTGCTCGGCCAGCAGACCCTGCGCGGCGACGCCGCGACCTTCGACCTCAAGGCGGACGTCGCGGAACTCATCGGCCACGTCGAACTCGAGGAGCCGGGGGCCGTCGGTTCGGCCCACCGGTTGCGGCATCTCCAGCAGTCCGGCCTGACGGAGCTTTTCTCCGGCGACGGAAGGCTTGTCCGGCTGCGCCTGACGCGCAAGGCCTCCGAACCCGCCGAGCTCGCCGGCGAGCAGATCGTGCTCATCCCGGGTGCCGTCGCGGGATCTGCCCGCGCCGAGGTGACCGGGTCGGCGTCTTATTCCGCGCCCGGCGCCGGCCTCGTGGCGCGCCGCCTGGTCGCCGTCGAAGGCCGTGACGACGCCTTCGAGGTATCGGCCGAAGGAGACGTCAAGGGAAAGGCGGAAGGGGCGGAATTCGAGGCCGGCCGGGCGCGCTGGGACCGGCGCCTCAGGGTCATCGACCTCGCCGAAGGCCCCCGGCTGCGCGAGGCGCGAGGGCTGGAGGCGGCCGGATTCTCGATCCGCAGCGACGCGGCGAAGGACCGTCTCGAGATCCGTTCCGGGCCTGGCCTCCGCGCCGCGGTCCGCCTGCCGTCGGAAACGCCCGGCGCCGCTCCTGGGCTGGCCGAAGCCGATCAGGTCGTCGTCGTGACGGAAGAAGGCGCGATGCAGGCCGAGATGCTCGGAGGCGTCCGTTACGTCGCGGGCGACGTCTCCGCCGCATCCGACAAGATGGTCGCCTTCGCGGTGCCGCGGTCCAAGCGCGCCGAGGGGTTCACGCTCAGCAAGGTCATTCTCTCGGGAAGTGTTCGCTACGGCCAGCCGGGGCTCCGTTGCCTGGCGGAGCGCGTCGATTACACCCCCGGCGTCCAGATCGAAGAGGTGCTCGCCAAGGACGCCTTGGCCGGGCGGCCGCTCCTGCTCACTCTTTCCGGCGGTTTCGGTCCGCATCGTCCACGCTTGTTCATCGCACAGGGCGCGGGCAAGGAGGTCGAATTCGTGGCCGACGCGCATGAGGTGCTCCACACGCCGGCGCTGACCAAGTTCTTCCTGCGCGGCTCCATCACGGTCGACTCCGAAGGGACGGACGCGACGTGCGACCTGCTGGAAGGCCTCGCCTCGCCGGACAAGGCCGGCCGCCTCAGCGCGCGGCAGGTCGTCGGTCGCGGCAATGTCGGCGTGGTCGCCGGCGGCGTCACGGCCAAAGGGCGCACCTTGGAGATGAACCCCGCGCTCGGCACCGCGCGGTTGCTGGGCGACGCGCGCATCCTCGACAAGCAGGGCAACGAAGGGGTCCCGGCGAAAGAGGTCTCGTATGACCTCAGGACCAGGTCATGGCGCATGGAGTCGGCGCCGGACGACGTCGTGCCCGGCCAGGTCGTGCGGCCCAAGATCTTCCTCGGCCGCGACTTCACCCTGCCAGAGGTCAAAAGCCTCGACAAGGGACGCTGACCGCTTCCTCCTATCCGCATGGCCGAGACGAGTGAGCAGGGCTTCATCCGGGCGCAGGCCTTGGCCAAGCATTACGACGCCAAGGTCGCCGTCCAGGATGTCAGCCTCATGCTCAAAGGCGGCGAGATCGTCGGTCTGCTGGGGCCCAACGGGGCGGGCAAGACGACGACCTTCTACATGGTGGTGGGGCTCGTGCCGGCGACCCACGGGCGGGTCTTCCTCGACGGCCGCAACATCACCGCCGTGCCCATGTGGCAACGGGCGCGCCAGGGCCTCGGCTATCTGCCGCAGGAGGCCTCCGTCTTCCGCAAGCTGACCGTCTGGGAGAACGTCATGGCCGTCGTCGAGACCCTCGGGCTCACCGCGCGCGAGGGCCGCGATCGCGCCGCGCAGCAGCTCGAGGAACTAGGCCTGGAGAAACTCGTCCGGCAGCCGGCCTTCACGCTCTCCGGCGGCGAGCGTCGCCGCCTGGAGATCGCCCGCGCCCTCGCCACCAAGCCTCGTTTCCTGCTGATGGACGAGCCCTTCAGCGGCGTCGACCCGATCTCGGTGGCCGAAGTGCAATCCATCGTCCGACGGCTCAAGAACCGCGGCATCGGCGTGCTCATCACCGACCACAACGTCCGCGAGACGCTCGCGATCGTCGACCGGGCCTACCTGATCCATCAGGGACGCGTGCTGGTCTCCGGCACGCCTTCCGAAATCGTGAACAATCCCGAGAGCCGTCGCCATTACCTGGGCGACGGTTTCCGACTCTGAAGCCATGTCCGATCCCGCCCCCGACACCCTCCCGGAGTCCGTCTCCGTCCGCGAATTCCACGATTCCTTCCGCGACATGCTGCGGATGGAGCTCCTCGCCGGCGCGGCGGGGCTGGACAACATGATCGCGGAGAAGTCGCTCAACCGTCCGGCCCTGGCGGTGACCGGCTACTTCCAGGAGTTCGCGCACAAGCGCCGGCAGCTGTTCGGCGCGGGCGAGATGGCCTATCTTTCGGACCAGGCCGCCGCGGTGCGCGAGAAGCTGCTCGACGACGTCTTCTCCAGGAAGATCCCCGCCGTGGTGATCTCGCGCGGCCTGCCGGCCGACGACGTCCTGCTGCGCATCGCGGACCGGCACAGGGTGCCGCTCATCCGTACGCAGCTGAAATCGAAGGACTTCTCCGCCGAGGCCACCGTGCTGCTCGAGGAGAAGTTCGCCCCGCGCACCAACCTGCACGCCACGCTGGTCGACATCAAGGGCGTAGGCGTGCTCCTGCGGGGCGCCTCCGGCGTCGGCAAGAGCGAGTGCGCGCTCGCGCTCATCGAGCGCGGCCATTCCCTCGTGGCCGACGATTACGTGATCGTGACGCTCATCGGCGACCGCGAGCTGCAAGGCACCTCGAAGGAGCTCAACCGCGGCTACATGGAGTGTCGCGGCATCGGCATCATCAACATCCCCTCCATCTTCGGCGTCCGTTCCATCCGGCGCGAGAAGCGCGTCGACCTGGTCGTCTCGTTCGTCCTGTGGCAGCCGGGGATGGACGAGGAGCGCTCCGGGCTGGAGGTCGAGACGTTCGAGATCCTCGGGCGCAAGGGCCCCCACATGACGCTCCCGGTGCGCCCGGGTCGCGACATGGCCCGGCTGGTCGAGGTCGCCGCCTCGGTGCAGGCGCTGCGTTCGATGGGTCACGATGCCGCCAAGGAGTTCAGCGACCGGCTCATCCAGTTCATGAGCAAGGACGGTCCGGCGAAGGCCTGAGGCTCAGCGTTTGTTGCCGTCCCAGCGGCAGTCCGCCATCACGCGCAGGCAGACTTCCCGTAGGTCGAACAGCGTCGACTCGATGTCCTGGGCGGCCTCCGCCGAGGACAACCGGGCGGCGGCGGGGAGCCCGGCGCTGAGCCCGATGGCGAAGTTGATGGCGCCCAAGGCGCGCTTCATGTGCACCAAGGCGAGGGGCAGGTCGCCGGTGTCGGTGGCGTTGATGGCCATCACCATCTGATGCTCCGCGTCCCAGAAGGCGCGCATCACATCGGCGGCGACGAGGGCCGGGACTTGCGGGCCGGCGTCCGCGCAGATGCGCCGGAAGCAGTGCACGAGCTGCAGGGAGAGGGCCCGGGCCACGACGTAGACCGGGTGCTGGTGGATGCAATAGGGGAGGTCGTCCGCTTCTTCGTCGGCGTCGTCGACCGTGTCGGGGCCGTCCCCCGGCGCCCAGTCGGCGTTTTCCCAACCCATGCGCCGGGCGCTCACGTCGAGGCGGTCGGGGAGGTTCTTGACCTCGGCGTAGTAGGAGAGGAACCGTCCGACCTCGAGGTCGTTGCGGTGCAGGTAGCCGGCCCAGTCGGCTTCGCCCCAAGAGGCGTTGCCGGAGCCATCGAAGTCGCCCTGGGGTTGGTCGCCATCGTCCATGAGGTGACATCATTGGGTGGTTTCGCCCGGTTGCAAACCCCATGTGCGAAAATGCCTTGTCCCTGCGGCCGTACCCGTGGCTAATCCCTCATGGCTCCGGAACTTCACGCCCTGCCCACCCTCCTCACGGCCGGCCGCGACCTTTCTCCTGAAGAAGCGGCGGCGGCGGCGGCGGCCCTGGCGGCCGCCGCTCTTC
>JBJTAX010000107.1:0-12775 GCA_046091055.1 Verrucomicrobiota bacterium
TCAACGAGGGACGGACGGGGCTGAAGAAGTTCGTCTCCAACCGGACACGGCGCGCGTTCGAGGCCTTCCTCGTCGCGGACAAGGAGAAGGGCTGGTGGTTCGAGTTCCCTCCGCGCAAGCCGCGCGCGGCCAAAGGCGCCCCGGCGGATAAGAAGTCCGACGAACCCTTCTGATCAGCGCTCCCAAGCCTGCCGTTCGATGCGCCGACCCGGATCGACGCCCAGCACCTCCTCCATCGTCCGAAGCTTCTGCAGGTCATCGGGAAAACCGTCCTCCCTGCCCCGCATGCGTTCGGTCCAGTAATCGCGGAACCAGCGATAAGCCTCTTCCCGCCGACCTTCCTCCCACATGACCTGGGCGCAGATGCGGGCGGCGAACCAAGGACCGTCCGGAGCCTCCGCGGCCCGGCGATAATAACCGATCGCCAGCGGATGATCCTGCAGCTTGAGCTCGGCGAGCTGGGCGGCGGTGAGCAGCAACGGGGTGGTGA
This sequence comes from Verrucomicrobiota bacterium, assembly GCA_046091055.1. Lineage (GTDB taxonomy): Bacteria > Verrucomicrobiota > Verrucomicrobiia > Opitutales > UBA953 > UBA953. The sequence goes on from JBJTAX010000107.1 coordinate 491, forward strand.
CCTTGGCGTGACCCATGCCATCTTCGAGCAGCGCGATGCCTTTGCGAGCGTAGGCATGGAAGAGCCTGCGCTGCGTCTCGGCGGGCACCTTGTCATAGCCCCCGCGGCGGCGGATGTCCCAGTGGGCCATGTCGAAGCCGATGGCGTAGGCGGAGTTCTCCCAGAAATACCGCGAATGCGGATCAAGGGCGCAAGCGGCGCGCATGAGCGTCTCGCAACCAGGCCGGTCCTTGCGCTCCCACAAGACATAGCTGCGGATCCAGGTAAGGTCGGCGACCACCGTGCGCAGCCCGCCGAGGACGCCCAGGAGCACGCCCTGGCCGAGCGTCGGCTCCAGTTCCTTGCGGCCGATCTCCGGGATGGCCGGACGGACGGCGCGCCACGAGATCTCGGCGTAGGTGCCGGCGGCGAGCAGCAGCAAGGCGGGCGCGATCCAGCGGAGATGCCTTCGCATCAGATTTCCCTCCGCCGGAAGACGACGGCCCCCAGCGCAAGGTAGGCGGCGACATACAAGAGACCAGAGAGGACGACCTCGCCGGTCGCGCCCGCCGGCACGCCGGAGGAACCGAGGACCAAGGCGTCGCCTAGGTTGAACTGCTGCAGGTTGGGCAGCAGCCGGGTCGTCAGCCACAGGAAAGCCTCGTAAAGAGGCGAGTCGGTCGGCCTGAGCACCGCGTCTTGGGCGATCCATTGCAGCTGGCCGGCGACGACGGCCAGCGAGCCGACCACGACCGCGACGAGGAACGTGCGCGCCAAGGCGGAAATGCTCAGGACGACGGCGATCACCACGCCCAGGCGGAGCCATTGCAGCAAGGCATGCCAAGCCAGGCCGCTCAGGCTGAAGGTGGCGGGGATCCGGCCGGTCTGCTCGGCCAGGGCCGTCAGCTCCGTTTCGCGCGACCACAGGACGAGGCCAAGCAGGCCGGCCAGGACGACGACGAAGACGCCGAGCATCGCCCAGGCGCCGGCGAACTTGCCGAAAAGAAACTCCCAGCGGCTGAGCGGCTTGGCGAGCAAGGTCAGGGCCGTCTTGTTGTCGATCTCGCTGAAGAAGAGCTGCGCGGTCATCACCACGGCCAGGACGGAACCGAAGAAGAACATCCCTCCGAAACCGAAATCTGCGATGAACTTCAGCTCGCCGTGCCCGAAATCGAAGACGCGGAACGAGACCGAGGAAAGCACCATCGCGGCCCCGAGCACGAGCAGGAAGGCGAAGAAACGCTGCCGCACGGCCTCCAGGAAGGTGATGCGGGCGATCCAGTCGATCCGGCGGAAAGAGGCGTTCATGGCTTCAGGCGTCGCGGCTGCCGGTGACGAGCTCGCGGAAAAGGTCCTCGAGCGAGCGGCGGGGATGGGTGACGGAGGTCAGGACGGCCCCGTGGGACTGCAAGGCGGCCTCGGCGTCCGCGCGGGCCGCGGGCGTGAGCGCCTCGACGGTCAGGACATGACGGTCGCGACGCGCGAGCACGTCCTCGACCCTCCCCTCGAGCACGAGCTTGCCACGGTCCATGATGGCCACGCGATCGCAGACCTGCTCGACCTGACCGAGCAGGTGCGAGCAGAGCACGATCGTCTTGCCTTTGTCGCGCATGGCGCGGATCATGTCGCCGATGGCGGCGGAGCCGATCGGATCGACCCCGGCCGTGGGCTCGTCGAGGATGACGAGCTCAGGGTCGTGGACGACGGCCTGGGCGAAGCCGATGCGTTGCAACATGCCCTTGGAATAGGTGCCGACCGGCCGGTCGGCCGCGGTCGTCATGGAGGCGAGGGCCAACGCCTGCTCGACGGCGGCGTCGAGGTCAGACGGGACGACGCCGCTGAGCCGGGCGCAATAACGCACGAGCTCCCGCCCGCTCAGGAACTTATGGAAATAAGGGGCCTCGGGCAGGAAGCCGATGCGCCGGCGCGCGCCCGGAGAAGCGTAGGGTTCGCCGAGCAGGCTGACCTCGCCTGAGGTCGCGGAGACCAGCCCCAGGACGACCTTGAGCGTGGTGCTCTTGCCGCAACCGTTCGGTCCGAGCAGGCCGTAGACCTGCCCGCGCGGGACCTCGAGCGTGAGATCGTCGACGGCGCGGAGCTTCAAGCCGCGCAGACCGACGTGGAAATCCTTGGTGAGACGGCGGACGGAGATCGCGGCACTCATCGGCGGATCGAAAAGTCCCGGCAGGTGCGCAAGCCGGCGAAAGCCTTGACCTCGGTCCCGCGGATATGTCCGTCGAGGGACTTCAGGACCTGCCCGGCAAAGGCCTCCACTTCGTCTTCGACGCCCTCGACGTGCAGGTAGACCCGGCCGTCGGAAAGGTTCTGGACATAGCCGGTGACGTCGTAGCCCCGGGCCAGATTCAGGACCTGGGCGCGGAAACCGACCCCTTGGACGTGCCCAGCGTACCAGACATCACGATGGGAGACATGGGTTGACATGGCCGAGACTTGTCGAAATGTTCATGACTCCCTCATTCACAGCAACCGCAATCTGCCCATGAACCTCCCTCTCGCCGTATTCGACGGCCCAGTCATCTGGGTCGTGCTCTTCGTCGTCCTGCTCCTGTTCGGAGGCTCCAAGCTGCCCGAACTGGCCCGCGGTCTGGGCAAGGCCAAGCGCGAATTCAAGAAGGCCTCCGACGAAGTCGAAGACGAGGTACGTAACGCCGTCGAGGAGGACGAACGTAAGAAATTCCGCATGAAGCAGATCGAGGAGGAGGAGCGCGCCGCGATCCGCGCGAAGCTCGAGGCCGAAGAACGCGCCAAGCGAGCCCAAGACGGCAAGCAGAACTGAGACCGGTCCGGGGCCTGCGAAGGCCCCTTTTTCTTTTACGATGTTCACCGGGCTAGTCCAAGGCGCCGCCAAGGTGCTCTCCCTCGCTCCTCGAGACCGAGACGGCGCCCGCCTCACCCTCGCCCACCCGCTGCTCGCCAAGGCGAAGTCCGGCGACAGCATCGCCACGAACGGCTGTTGCCTGACCGTGGTCGACCCGCAGGGCGACCAAGCCAGCTTCGACCTCCTGGCTGAGACGCTCCGACTGACCAACCTAGGCGACCTGCGGCCGGGCATGCGGGTGAACATCGAACCCAGCCTGCTGCCGACCGACAGCATGGGAGGCAACTTCGTCACGGGGCACGTCGACGGCATCGGCGAAATCGCCTCCTTCGGCCAGGACGGCGCCGACTGGCGACTCGATGTCCGCACGGCGCCTGATTTCCTCCGCCATGTCGTGCGCAAAGGCTGCTTGGCCGTCGACGGCATGTCGCTGACGGTCGCCGACCTGCTCCCCGACGGCTTCCGTATCTGGATCATTCCGCACACCTTGGAAGTCACCAACCTCGCGGGCAGAAACACAGGCGACCGTCTGAACCTGGAATCCGACCTGCTCGCCAAATACGCCGAGAAGCTGCTCCGGCGCGATTAAGTCACACCGGATCGGCCGACAGCGCGTTCAGACGGGCTTCCAGGCGATCGGCCACCGCTTCGTCCGCTTCCCCGGCTTCGGGCAGAGGTGCGGACACGAAGGTCAGTTCCACGACCGAAAACGGGAAGGGCAAGGCGAAGCGATCCCAGCTGGCAAGCCGCCAGCAAGAGCGGTACCGGATACCCATGATGACAAAAGGTCGCTTCGCCAGGCCGGCCAAGGCGACCGCCCCGACCTTGACCCGCCGGGCCGGGCCCTGCGGGCCGTCGGGCGTGAGGCCGGCATGCCGACCCGAGCGGAGCGCCCGCGTCAAGGTCACCAGGGCGGCGGCGCCCCGTCGGTTGGAAGACCCACGCGCGGCGGTGATGCCCATGAGGCGGAAGAACGCGACCAGCCACGCGCCGTCCTGGCTCGTGCTGATGAGCGCCGTCACCGGGCGGGTCAGGATCTTCTGGGCGATCCAAGGCGCGACGAGGAGCTTGTCATGCCAGAGCAGCAGCACGCTGGGGGCTTCGCGGTCGTCGGGCCTGGCGCCTTCGATGCGGAAGCGTAACGTCGCGATCCAAAGCCGCAGCCCCAGCGCCACGGGCGCGACCCAGAGCCAATGATACCACGGTACCTGCGCAGGCTCATCGGGATTGACTGAGGCGGTTCGGCTCACGGGGCTTGTCTCGCACCAAGGCGGCGGGGATTCAAACAATTACGCCTCCAGGCCCAGGGCCAAGCGGATCCTCGGCCTCCCGAGCAGATGGAGGAAAGGCGTCGCGAACCAGGCGGGCTCGCGTCGCGCCCACGCTTCGACCTCCCTCGGCGTACGCCAGAGCAGGGCTTCGACCTCGAAGCGCGCCAGCGTGGTCGCATGCCGGCCGCCGATCAGATAACTGCGGACGAACTCGTTGCCGAGCTCGGCATGACAGGGGGCGTAATCGATCTCCTGCAGGGCCGCCGGAGCGAGCGAGACGCCGAGCTCCTCCCGGAGTTCGCGCACGGCGGCGGTGAGATAATCTTCGCCGGCGTCGACGTGGCCGGCGCAGGAACTGCTCAGCAACCCCGGACTGTTGTCCTTGGCGTAGGATCGGCGCTGCAGGCAGAGATCGCCGTCCGGCCGGAGCCAGAAGACGTGCACCGCGCGATGGCGGAGGCGGCGCCGGTGGATTTCCCGGCGGAAATCCCGACCGATGACCTGATCATGCCCGTCCACGACGTCGAAGACCTCATCCTGCGACTGTCCGGGTTCCATGGGCTTCATCGGCCGAGGTCCATGATGACGTTCCAGCGCTTGTTGAGCTCACGGTCGTGCTTCTGCCAATCCGGATCCCAGGCGGCGAGCTGGGCCCAGAAGCGGTCGGAATGATCCATATGGCGGCGATGCGACAGCTCATGCAGGATCACATGGTCGTGGAGCAACGGCGGCAGCAGCACCAGACGCCAGTTGAGGGAAAGCGTGCCGGCGGCGGAACACGAGCCCCAGCGGGTCGTCTGGTCGCGCACGCCGACCTGCTGGACCGTGACCCCGACCTTGCGGCTCAGGCGGTCGACGGCCAAGGACAACCCCGTCTCGGCCAGCCGACGGATGACGCGGACGGCGCCCGGCTCGGGATTCGCCGAAGGCATGACCAGGCGGACTTTGTCCTCGGTCCGGGAAACACGGATCGCACCCCGCACGCCCTGCTCCATCTCGATCGCGAGCAGTCGGTCGTCGAGCGTGACCCAGGGGAACCTGCGCAGGTGCGAGGTCAGCGAAGGCTGCAACGGGCGCGCCTTGGCCAGCACGCGCCCGAGCCAGGGCAGGTTGTCGCGCAGGAAGGCCAGCGCGGAGGCATGCGAGGCGTGCGGCGGATAGGTCAGGACGACCTTGGGGCCGGGCTTGACCGACAGACGGACGCGCGTGGCGCGGGCGGAGACCTTAGGCCAGACGAGCACGGCCTCGCCCGCGACGTGCACGGTGATCGGCTGGTCGTCCATTTCCATGCTCAGCTTTGCGGCGCCTGTCGCTCGGCCTCGGCGACGACCCCGGCGGTATGGCGACGCAGGGCGGAGTCCGGATCGATGCCGGCGTCGCGGCAGGCCGCGACGAGGGCGAAGAGCTGCCGGCCGGCCGACGCTTCGGTAAGACCTACAGATTGAGCCTCCACGGCGGACATGTCGACCGTGTCACCGACGGGGAGCTGCTTCTTGCGCACCTGTTTCCAGACCTCGCGGGCGGTGAGCAGCGCGTTCAGGGACGGCGGAAGGTCCTTGAAGAGCGTCGGTTTCCTGGCGCCCTTCTCCTTCAGCTTGATCTGCTCCCATTGGGTGACGACCGCGTCGGCGGAACCCAGCTTGGCGCCCTCGCCGAAGACGTGGGGGTGACGACGCACCATCTTCTCGTTCACTTCCCGGGCAACGTCATCGAAAGTGAACTGGCCGGCTTCGGTCGCCATCTGGGCGTGCATGGCGACATGAAAGAGCAGGTCGCCCAGTTCCTCGCGGAGGTTCGCGACATCGTCGCGGTCGATGGCCTGGACGAGCTCGGCGACTTCTTCGACCAGGCAGTCGCAGATGGTGCGGTGCGTCTGTTCGCGGTCCCAAGGGCAGCCGTCAGGAGCACGGAGTCGGGCGGTGGTCGCGAGCAGGAGGTCGATGCCGGGCATGCGCCGATGCAGAAGGCTCCGCGGAAGGGAGTCAAAACGATTGCCAGAAGCCCGGGGAGCGCTTGCTTAAGGCCAGTGGACAAGCTGACCGAAATCATGGACGCCAAGCGCCGGGAAATCGCCCCGTTCGCCCGTCCCGTCACCGACGCCGAACTGGCGGCCTTCGCCGGCCGGCATCCTTCGCCCGGCTTCCGTCAGTCCCTGGCGGTCCCCGGTCGCCTGACGGTCATCGCCGAGGTGAAGCGCGCCTCGCCCAGCGTGGGCCAGATCCGCGAAGGCGTCGACGCCGTCGCCCAGGCCCGGGCCTATTCCGCCGCAGGCGCGGACTGCCTCTCGGTGCTCACCGAGTCCAAGTACTTCAAGGGCGAGCTCAAGGACCTCGTCGACGTGGTCCGCGAACAGACCGGCTGGAAGCGTCCCCTGCCCTGCATCCGCAAGGACTTCATGGTGCACCCTTACCAGGTGCTGGAAGCCGCCCAAGCCGGCGCGCGCTGCATCCTGATCATCGTACGCGGGCTCACCGACGACGAGATCCGCCCCATCCACCGTGCCGCCCGGCTCGCCGGGCTCGATACGCTCTTCGAAGTGCACGACGAGGCCGAGCTCGAACGGGCCTTGCGCCATGACCCGGACATGGTCGGGGTGAACAACCGCAACCTCTCCACCTTCCAGATCGACCTGTCGTTCGCGGAGCGGGTCATCCCGCACATGCCGAAGTCCGTCCTGAAGGTCGCCGAGAGCGGCCTCAAGACCGCCGAGGATGCCGCGCGCATGCGCGTGGCCGGCGCCGACGCCCTGCTCGTCGGCGAGTCGCTGATGCGCGCCGCCGACCCGGCCGCGCTCATGAAGGCGCTCCAGCACGCATGAACGACGGACCGCTTTCGGCCAACGAGACCCGGGACCTGCTGGCCCGCCTCTCCCACATGCCCAAGAAGTGGCTCGGCCAGAACTTCCTCATCGACGGAAACATCGTCCGCAAGTCGCTCGAGCTCGGCGAGGTGAAGGCGGGCGACAAGGTCGTCGAGGTGGGACCAGGACTGGGCACGCTGACCCGCACCCTGCTCTGCGCCGGGGCCGATCTCTACGCGGTCGAAGCGGACCGCACGATGCGCTTCCACCTGACGCAGTCATTGCTGCCGAGCTTTCCCGAGACCTTCCATCTCAAGGAAGGCGATGCCGTGGATTTCCCGCGCGCGGGACTGGCCGACGCGGCCGACGGGTCGTTCAAGGTCATCGCCAACCTGCCTTACGCGATCTCGACTCCTTGGATGGACGCCATCTGCGCCGGACCTCATCCCTCGATGATGGTGCTCATGCTGCAGCGCGAGGCGGCCGAGCGACTCACGGCCGAGCTCGGGACCGGCCATTGGTCCGCGGTCACCGCGCAGGTGCACCTGGCCTTCGAGAAGATCAAGGTGCACCCTGTCCCAGCACAATCCTTCAACCCGCCCCCCAAGGTCGATTCCTGCTTGCTCGTGCTGCGCCGTCGGATCGACGCCCGCCGCCTGAGCCCCCGGGGCCGCGAGGTCGCCAGGATGCTCTTCACCCAACGTCGCAAGCAGGTCGGCTCGGCCGCCAAGAAGCTTTTTCCCGGCTCCGCGGACGTCGCCGCCTGGCTGGCGGACCTGCCCCGCTTCGGCGTCACCGCGCTCGCCCGGCCCGAGACCATCCCCGCCGAAGCCTGGCTGACCCTCTGATGCCTGGGGTTGCGTTTCGTCCCTTCTCCGCTCCTTATCCCGCCATGTCCGTCAAAGTAGGCCTCGTCTCCCTCGGTTGCGCCAAGAACCTGATCGATTCCGAGATCATGATCGGCCACCTGGCCAAGGCCGGCAGGGCCCTGACCCCGGACGCCGCCGAAGCGGACGTCGTCATCGTCAACACCTGCTCCTTCATCGATGCCTCCAAGCACGAGGCGCTCGAAGCGATCTACGAGATGAGCGACGGCAAGGCCACCGCCCGCAAGAAGGGCCAGAAACTCATCGTCGCCGGCTGCATGTCCCAACGCTACCAGGGCGCCCTCCCGGTCGTCGAAGGCGCCAAGGGCCGCGTCGTGCTCCCCAAGGTCGACGCCTTCATCGGCCTCGATCAGGTCACCAACATCGTCCCGGTCATCCGCAAGGTCATGGGCGGCGAGGCCGGCAAGACCGAGTTCCTGGCCAAGACCACGACCTTCATCCCGGACTTCGACACCCCGCGGTTCCGCCTGACGCCCCGTCACTCGGCCTACGTCAAGATCGCCGAAGGCTGCAACCACCCCTGCACCTTCTGCATCATCCCGCGCATCCGCGGCCGCCATCGCAGCCGCACGGTCGAATCCGTCGTCAAGGAAGCCCGCCAGCTCGTCGCCGAGGGCGTGAAAGAGATCAACCTGATCTCCCAGGACACCACCTACTTCGGCATGGACCGCTGGACCGACGCGCGGCCGAACCCGCGCAGCAAGGTCGACTCCTCCAAGGGCGAGTCGCTCGCCTCCCTGCTCCGCGAGCTCGACCAGATCGAAGGAGATTTCTGGGTCCGCCTGCTCTACACCCATCCGGCCCACTGGAGCGACGAGCTGATCGAGACCATCGGCCGCTCCCGGCACGTCGTCCGCTACGTCGACATCCCGCTCCAGCACGTCTCGGACAAGATGCTCGGCGCCATGCAGCGCGAGACCGACGGCGCCTACATCCGCGACCTGATCAACCGCATGCGCGCCGGCATCCCTGATCTCGTCATCCGCACGACCTTCATCGTCGGCTTCCCCGGCGAGACCGAGGAGGATTTCGCCGAGCTGCTCGCCTTCCTGGAAGAGACGAAGTTCGACCGCGTCGGCGTGTTCAAGTATTCGAAGGAAGAAGGCACCAAGGGCGCCAAGATGGAAGGCCACCTCTCCGACGAGGTGAAGGCCGACCGCCACGAACGGGCCATGCTCCTGCTCCAGCGCCTGTCCAGGCAGCGCGGCGAGGCATTCGTCGGCCGCAGGCTCCGCGTCCTCGTCGAGAGCCCGGGCGTCGCCCGCAGCGCCGGCGACGCGATGGAGATCGACGGCATCGTCAAGGTGCCGAAGAAGCTGCCCGTCGGGCATTTCGCCGAGGTGACCGTGACCGGCGCGGAGGAATACGACCTGCTGGCGAAATGATCAGCCCTCGGCGTCGCGGTCCGGGGCGGTCTCCGCGGAAGCGGCCGCCGCCGGCGAATCGCTGAGACGGATGAGGGCGTCCAGGGACGAGAAATGCCTCGTCCAGTCGGTCATGTCCGGGATGTCGCCCACGACGGTGGAGAAAAGCTCGCGCTTCTCCCGTTTGAGGTCCTCGATCCGCTCCTCGACGGTGCCGGGCGCGATCATGCGGTAGATCAGCACCGGATTCTTCTGGCCGATGCGGTGCACGCGGTCGACGGCCTGGGCCTCCACGGCGGGATTCCACCAGGGATCGAGCAGGAAGACGTATTCCGCCGTGTTGAGCGTGATGCCCGTGCCGCCCGCCTTGAGCGAGGCGAGGAAAAGCGCGGGGCCCTTGGTCTCCTTGAACTGCTCGACCGGCGCGGACCGGTCCTTGGTCTCTCCCGTGAGCTCGAAGATCGGCAGCGCCGGCAGTTCGCGGGCCAGCGCGGCCTTGACGCGTTCGATGAGCGAGACGAACTGCGAGAACACGACCGCCTTCGAGCCGTTGGCGGCGATCTCGGACAGCTTGGACACCAGCAAGGTGACCTTGCCGGAATGAGCCGCCGGACAGGCGGAGTTCTCGGGCAGGTGGCCGGGGTCGCAGCAGCCCTGGCGCAGGCGCATGAGGAGCGTGAGCACCGAAGTGGCGTCCTTGGACAACAGCGAGGCGAGCTCGCCGGAAAGGCCGCTGCCCTGGGTCAGATGCTGGTAAAGCGCGCGCTGCTCATGGGTCAGCGGGCACGGCAGGACGACTTCCATCTTCGGCGGGATGTCCGCGGCGACGTGGCGCTTCAGGCGGCGCAGGATGAAAGGCGAGACCTGCCGGCGCACCTTGCCGAGGGCCACGGAGGCGTCGCGCAGCATCAGGCGCTCGAACGCCGCGCGCTTGCCCAGCAGTCCCGGCATGAGGAACCGGAAGATCGTCCAGAGATCTGTGGGACGGTTCTCGAGGGGCGTGCCGGTGATCGCCACGCGGTGGTCGGCCTGCAAGGCGAGGCAGGTCTGCGTGGTCTTCGACTCAGGATTCTTGATCGCCTGGGCCTCGTCGAGCACGGCGTAACCGAAGCGGGTGCGGGCGAGCAGGTCGGCATGGCGGCGAAGCTGGGTGTAGCTCGAGATCCAGATGCGGGCAGCGGGGTTGCGGACGAAATCGTCGTCGGCCGTGACCACCGCCGCCCCGGCGGCGAGCTCGGGATGGAAACGTTGGATTTCCCCGAGCCAGACCGGGATGACGCTCGCCGGGCAGACGATGATCGAGCGTTCGCCGGCAGGCCGGGAGGCGAGCAGCCCCAGGACCTGGACGGTCTTGCCGAGGCCCATCTCGTCGGCAAGCAGCGGATGGGCGCCGAGTTCGCACAAACGGGCGAGCCACGCGACGCCCTTGGCCTGATAAGGCCGCAGGTGCGCGGGCAGGTCTTCGGGCGGCGTCGGCTCGTGGAGCAGCTTGTCCTTCCAGGCCTTGAGATCGTCGCTCAGCTTCAGGGCGCCGACGGCGGCGTGGTCGAAAAGCGACAGCAGGAGGTAGCGCGGCACCTCGCCGTCCTTGGCGCGCCAATCCTCGGAGAAGTCGGCGACGGCGGCGTTGTAAGCCACGACGCCCTTGCCGGGCAGGATGACGGGACGACCACCCGCCTTCAGGAGCAGTTTCTGCTCGTCGGCGAGCAGGCGGTGGCCGCCCGCCTTGAGCCGCCAGTTCAGCCGGAAGGACTTGCCGTCGACGGCGGACTCCGCCTCGGCGTCGACGGCGACCTGCAGCTGCTCGTTACGGAAGATCGCCAGCGCGTCCTCCCCGACGAGCTTGAAGCGCTTGCGCCATTCGGCCAGGTCCTCTCGGACGAAGCGCTCGATCCTGCCGATGTTGTCGATCGCCCAGGCGCCGGTGGCCTTGCCGTAGGCGAAACCAGCCCGATGGGCCACGGTGTTGAAGCGGAACAACGTCTGCCGCTGCTCGTCGGAGAGCTCGTCGCCGGGGACGGCGCCGGGGCCGAAACAGTTCCAGGCGTGGCCGCCCCGCCCGGCCCAGGCGGCGGAGATGCGCAGGCCGTCGGACGTCAGCTCGAAGGAGACCTGCAGCTTGAGCGAGGCGCGGGCGCCGGCGTCCTTGCGGTCCGGCTCCTTCGGGGCCACGGGTTGCGCGGCGGCGGCTTCGTCGATGGCCGGGAGTTCGTCGGCCAGGAGTTCCTCGACCTCATAGATGGAAGCGACCGCATAAGGCGCGCCGTTCTCTTCCTCGGGCAGGGAGGTGCGCCACTCGAGCCCGCCTGGGCCGAGTTCGATCACCGCGCGGACGGCCTGCGTTTCGGTGCGCGTGACGGCCTCGGCGCTTTGCGGACGGAGTTCGATCTGCCGCACCATGCCCTCGGTATATAGGCGACGGCCTTCGGCCAGGTCCGCCCGGCCGAAGGCTTCTTCCCAGTCCTCAGGCAGAGATGCGAACCACCGCTCCAGGGCTTCCGTGGAGTAGGAGCGATTGGCCGGACGCGGGGAAGACATCAACGGAACGGCATTAAACCCCCCCGATTTTCCCCTTACAATCCCCAATCTCCGTCAAATTTAGACAGGGGTCTGGACTTGTTTATGCCCGGCCAGACGCTTAGTTTTTACGTCCCTTTTACAGGCAAAGAAATGAAACATCTTAGCGTCGGTAGCCGCTGGAACGCGGACCTCCTCACCTCACTTCACGAGCAATGGACCAAGGACCCCTCCTCCGTCGAGGCCGATTGGCGCGCCTTCTTCGAAGGCTTTGAACTGGGCCTCAGCCTGCCGGCGAAGCCGGGCAAAGGGGCCGTCGCCGGCGTGGACGCATCGTCCCAGGGGAAGGTCCTGGCCGCGATCCAGGCCTACCGGATGCTGGGCCACCTGCAGTCTCGGACCAACCCTCTCGCCGACCCGGTCCCTCACTTCGAACTGGCCGACAAATTCCTGGGGCTGGACGCGATCGCCCCTGACCGCGTCTTCCATACCGGCGATTTCCTTGGCGGCCAGATGCTGCCCTTGTCGGAGATCCTCGCCAAGCTCAAGGCGACCTATTGCGGCCCGATCGGCGTCGAATTCACCCACGTCCAGGACGGCGAGCGGCGGCGGTGGCTTCAGGAACGCG
>JBJTAX010000108.1:0-11780 GCA_046091055.1 Verrucomicrobiota bacterium
CTGAAGACCTGATGGTTGATCCTCTGCAGGACGAACCGCCGCTGGCCGGCCGGAAGCGCTGTCGTGACCAGGAACGTATCGTTGATGTGGCCGCTGCCGGCAGGGGTGAGCGTGGCGACCTGTCCGCCGAAGGCGAATTCGGAAGCGACGACCAAGGCTTCGGCGGCGGTGCCGGGCATGTCAGGCCCAGAGGGACGCCGGGTAGGCGCCGGCCTCCACCTGCCGGAGGATGCTGGCCTGCACGACCGGCTTGTCTTCGCGAGAGGTGACGCCGAACCAGGCGGAGTCAGTGCGCAGGACCTGGCAGGTCGCCTGGCCGGCGCGGATCAGGTTGCCGACGGACATCGGGATGTAGGCTTCGCTCTTCATCTCGCCGCCCTTGGCGCGGAGGAAAGCGTCGAAGTCGGCGGCGAGCTGCGGGAAGATCGCCGGGGTGAAGCCCCACCGGTTCCTCGAGCCCGGCTCGGCGCCGGTCAGGCGGCCGACCGATCCGTCCTCGCCGCGGTGCTCGGCGCCGCTGGGCAGTTTGGCGATCTTCGTCAGTTCCTGGATGTCGGTGAGGCGCCCGGATGCGTCGGTCTGGCAGACGCCGCGGGCGACGGTGCCGTGTTCGGAGAGGGTGTGCTTCAACGTGAACCCGACCATCGAGTAGGTGGCGGAGCGTACGTCGAGGTCGCGCAGGTGTCGGCCGAGGACCGCGTAGGAATCGTGGCCGTAGAAGTCATCGGCGTTGATGACGGCGAAAGGGGTCTCGACGGCGTCGCGGGCGCTGAGGATGGCGTGAGTCGTGCCCCAAGGCTTCTCGCGCCCGGCGGGCACGGAGAATCCGGCCGGCAGCTGGTCTATGGTCTGGAAGGCGAAGCCGACGTCGATCCGCCCTGCGAATTTCGCGGCGATGCGCTCACGGAAATCCTTTTCGAAGTCCGGACGGATGATGAAGACCACCTTGCCGAAACCGGCGCGGAGGGCGTCGAAGACCGAGTAATCGAGGATCGTCTCGCCGGACGGCCCCATCGGGTCGATCTGTTTCAGGCCGCCGTAACGGCTGCCCATGCCGGCGGCGAGGACGAGGAGGGTGGGTTTCATGTCAGAGCGATTTGCGCAGCCGGGAGGCGACATCCTGCTTCAGTCGGTCGATGAAGCCGGTGACGTAGGCTACCGGGTCGAGTTCATCGTCCCTGATCAGCGCAGTCAAGTCCATCGCCCACTGCATGGCGGTTTCCTGGTCGGCGGAGTGTGCGTGGCTGAAAGTGGCGTTGGCCGTGCGCCGTCCGAGGACGGCGATATCGTAGCGCTTGCCGCCGGCGATCTGGGTGGCGAACACCTCGTTCAGGGCGCGTGCGAGTTCCGGCCGGCCCGAGACTGGCATCGGTGTCTTCTCGCCGTCGACGAGCCAGTCGAGGTCGCGCCAGACTTCGCAGCCGTAGGCTTTCCGCGGTCGCTCCGCCTTGGGCAGCTGGCGGATGGCCTCCAGGCAACGGAGGGCGCAGCCGACGTGGGTGTCATGCTTGTCCGCGAGGTTGTGCACATAGACGACCTCGGGTCGGCTGGCTTCGAGGATATGACGTAGGTCGTCGCGCACCGCGCCCTCGTGGGCGTCGCGAACGGCCTGGCTGGGATGGCCGAGCTGAGCCATGAAGGCGTATTGGCCGATCACCGCGGCGGCCTCCTGTTCGCGGATGCGTTCGGCCGCGATCTGGTCGTCGGTCCAGTCTTTGAAGCGACCGGTCCGCGACGAGCCGCGGCCGTCGGTGACGGTCACTCCGCCGAACCACTGGTCGTCCCGGTCATAGCAGGCGAGGATGCCATGGAAGGCCATGAACTCGAGGTCGTCCTGGTGGGCGCCGATGCCCAGGTGGGTGGTCCGGCGGAGGGCTTCCGGGATGGCCGTTCCGTCGGGAACCATCAGGCGGGCGCGCGGGTTGAGGGGCATCATCGTCGGAGGGAAGGAAGGGAGGCGGCCGCGACGGCCTGCCCGTGACGCTTATCTTTCTCCGAAGGGACCACGAGGTCGATGCGAAGTTCGGGGAATTCATCCCGGAGGACGAGCCGGGCTTGCTCGATGATGCTGCTGCCGCCTTGTCCGGAGGTCACCCGGCCCATGATCAGCAGGCAGTTCATCTCGTAGAAGCTCGCGAAGTGGGCGATGGCGTAGCCGAGGGCGTTACCGACGGCCTCGTAGACGAGCGGAGCGCGTGGGTCGCCGGCGAGCATCAGGCGCTGGAGTTCTTCGAGCTGCTCGGGGAGCTTAAGGGAGGTCGGCAGATGGATGCCCGCCAGAGGAAGCAGCCGACCGACGCCTTGCTGGCTGAAATACTGGACCGCGCAGCCGCGATCGCCCGACCATTCGTCCGCGGGGCCGTCGACGCGGTAATCGACGGGCACGAAGGCCAGTTCGTTGAGCCAATTGGTGAGGTTGCCGTCATGGTCGACATAGCCGGCGGCGACGCTCGTTCCCATGGCGACGCCCAGCAAGGCGTCGCGACCGAGGGACATCGAAGCCGCGAGCGCGGTGACGTCGCCGTCGTTGAGCACTTCGAAAGGTACGCCGTATTCGTTGGCGAGGTCGACGAACATGTTCCGGATTCGGGAGTCAAAGGCCGCCTCATCGGTCACGCCTCGGAAGAGGGAGGCGACGCGGACCTTGTTGCTGACGTAGACGCCGGCGGAGGAGCCGCCGATGGCGTCCACCCGCGGCAGGTGCCCGGCGGCGAGGTCGATGGAATGCCGGATGCCCGCCAGATGATAGTCCGGGTCGGACTGGAAGTAAGGATCCCACTTCATTTCTTCCGAGAACACGACTTTGCCGTCGATGAGCGCCGCGCACTTGCGGTCGGAGCCGCCGAGGTCGAAGCCGATACGACAGCCGTCGAGATGCCGGCCGAGGGGCAGACGCGAAGCGGCGGCGACGGGCAGTTCGGCGGCGGCCACGCTGCGGAAGGAGAGAGGAGCTTCGAAGACCTTCCGGAAGAAATCGGCGTCAAAAGCGCGCGGTCCGGAGGGCGCGTAGTCCGCCCGTAGCTTCGCAGTCAGATGCTCCGCGGCCGGTCCGCTGAGCATGACTTCCGGGCCGCCGCGCGACCAAAGCAGGAACTTCACCGAACGTTCGACATGCAGATATGTCGCGACGTCGTCGCCGCCGGCGGCAAGGACCCGTGTGCGGAAGAGGGAGGCCGTGCCGTCGGCCCGTCGAAGGGCGATCGTCAGTTCCGTCGAGCCGGCGGTCGCTGCGCAGCGTCGCAAGTAACCGCGGGTCCAGAGGGCCGCGGGCACCAATCCTGGGTCGATCGAGGAGCGATGCCGTGGGGTGACGTTCATCATCGGTCTCAGAGACCCTTGGCCGCGGCGGCGTCGAGGTGGAAGGTGCAGGCGGGGTGCAGCTGCAGCCAAGTGGCCGGGCAGCCGGCGGACGGAGCTTCCTTGATGGCCCGGGCGACGATCTCGGCCTTCGCCGCGCCGAAGGCGAGCAGCGCGACCCGGCGGGTCTCGAGGATCGTCGCCACGCCCATCGTGAGGGCGCCGTGCGGGACTTGGGCGAGCTCGCCGAAGAAGACCGAATTGTCCTTCCGGGTCACGTCGTCAAGGTGCACCCATCTGGTCCTGCTGTCGGCGGCCGAAGGCGGTTCGTTGAAGCCGATATGACCCGTCCGGCCGATGCCGAGGATCTGGAGGTCGATGCCGCCGGCGGCGCGGATGGCCGCTTCGTAGTCGGTGCATTCTCGTGCGGGGTCTTTGGCCGTCCCGTCCGGGATGTGGATGTTGGCCGCGGGGAGGTCGAGATGACGGAAGAGATGCTCTTCCATGAAGCGACGATACGACTGCGGGTGCGCCGGTCCGCGGCCTTCGTATTCGTCGAGGTTGAACGTGATGGCTGAGCGGAAGCTCAGCCCTTCTTCGCGATGCAGACGGATGAGCTCCGCGTAGAGAGGCAGGGGCGTGGAACCCGTCGCCAGTCCCAGCACCGTCGGCTTGCCCGATTTCGAGCGTAATTGGATCAGCTCGGCTATCTCCCGGGCGATCTCCTGCGCGGCGGACTGCTTGTCGGGATGGAGCCGGGTCGCGATCATCTTAGCCGAGCGTCGTGAGCATGCGCGCAATCTCGTCGCGCTTGGCCTTGGCCTCGTCGAGCTGTCTGCGGGCGCCTTCCAGGATCTTCGGCGGGGCCTTCGAGACGATGGCTTCGTTCGTGAGCTTGGCTTCGCCGGCGGCGACCGCCTGTTCGAGCTTGGCGAGTTCCGTGGCGAGGCGGACCTTCTCGGCGGCCACGTCCACGGTGCCGCAGAGTTCGAGCATCACCGTGCCGAGCGAAGTGAGCGATCCCGTGCGGCCTCCGGCGTCATCGGCGAAACCGAGTTCGGCGAGGCCTGCGAGGCTGCTCAGCTTGTCGCGATTAGCTTCCAGCAGGAATCTGGCGGCGGCGTCCTTGGCGACGACGGTGACGACGGAGTCGCGGCGGGTGGCCTGGTTGGCCTGGGACTTCAGGCCGCGGACGGAAGCGATGAACTCGCGGAGCAGGGCGACGTCGGCCACCTTGGCGGCGCTGAGCTTGATGCCGTTCTCGCGGAGGACGCGGAGGAGGTCGCCGCCGGAACCGGTATGGTGGTCCTGGATGAAGTCCTTCTCCGTGCCGGAGCCAAGCAGGTGCCAGAGTTCTTCCGAGATGAAAGGCGCGACCGGGTGGAGCAGCAGGAGGAACTGGCGGAGGACGAGATCCTGCACGGCGAGGCAGTTGTCGACCAGGGCGGCGTCGCGCAGGCGGGCCTTGGAGGCCTCGACGTACCAGTCGCAGAAGTCGCCCCAGAAGAACGAATAGAGACCCTGCGCGTAGGCGGTGAACTCGTGTTCCTCGAGGTTCTTGGCCGTGCTGTCGGTCAGTTCGGCGAGACCTTGGAGGATGGCGAAGTCGTCGTCGTCGAGCTGCGAGGCCTTGAGGCGGCTGACGACGGCTGCGAGCGTCGAGTTGTCGTCCATCGGGCCGGACATCTGACGGAAGCGGGCGGCGTTCCAGAGCTTGTTGCAGAAGTTGCGGCCCTGGGCGACGCGGTCCTCGTCGAAGAGGATGTCCTGGCCTTTCGGGGCGATCGACAGGAGCCCGAAGCGGAGGCCGTCGGCGCCGAACTTGGCGATGAGGTCGAGCGGCTCGGGCGAGTTGCCGAGCGACTTGGACATCTTGCGGCCGAGCTTGTCGCGGATGATGCCGTTGAAGTAGACGCGCCGGAACGGGATGCGCTGGCGGATCTCGTCGTCGGTCAGGGTCTTCTTTTCCGGACCGTGGAGCTCGAGGCCGGCGATGATCATGCGGGCGACCCAGAGGAAGATGATGTCCGGACCCGTGGCGAGGGCTCCGGGCGGATACCAATGCTTGAGCTCATCGGTCGTCTCGCCCGGCTTGCGCCAGCCGATGGTCGCGAGGCACCAGAGCCACGACGAGGCCCAGGTGTCGAGGACGTCGGGGTCCTGCTCCCAGTTCGCGGCGTCGGCGGGGGCGGAGAGGGAGACGTGCAGGTTCTTCGGGTCGTTGCGGTCGGCGCCCTTGCGGTACCACACCGGGATGCGGTGACCCCACCAGAGCTGGCGGCTGACGCACCAGTCTTGGATGTTGTCGAGCCAATGCAGGTAGGTCTTCGTCCAGCGTTCTGGATGGAACCGGATGATGCCCGCGGTGACGGCCCGCTTCGCTTCGTCGATCTTCGGGTAGCGGATGAACCACTGTTCGCTGAGGCGCGGCTCGATCGGCACGTCGGCGCGTTCGGAGAAGCCGACCGTGTTCTCGTACGGCTCGGTCTTCACCAACGCGCAGAGTTCCTCGAGGAGCTTCTCGGCGGCGTGACGGGCTTTGAAGCGTTCCAGTCCGGCGAGAGGACCCGCGTCGGCGTTCATCGTGCCGTCCGGGTTCATCACGTCGATAACCGGGAGATCGTGACGCTTCCCGATGTCGAAGTCGGTGCGGTCGTGGGCCGGGGTGACCTTCAGCACGCCCGTGCCGAATTCCTTCTCGACGGCCGTGTCGCCGACGATCGGGATCCGCGCACGGGGGAAGGGGCGCCAGACGTGGTTGCCGATGAGATGCTTGTAGCGCTCGTCGTCGGGGTGGACCGCCACGGCGGCGTCGCCCGGGATGGTCTCCGGACGCGTGGTCGAGATCTCCAGGAAAGTGCCGGGGAGTTCGGCGACCTCGTAGCGCATGCGGAAGAGGGAGCCCTTCGAGGGTTTCATGATCACCTCTTCGTCGGAGAGGCCCGTCTGCGAGACCGGGCACCAGTTCACCATGCGCTTTCCGCGGTAGACGTAGCCGCGTTCGTAGAGCGTGACGAAGGTCTGCAGCACCGCCTGCGAGTAGCCGGCGTCGAGCGTGTGGACCGCGCGGTCCCAGTCGCAGGAGGCGCCGAGCTTGCGGAGCTGGCCGAGGATGATGCCGCCGTGCTTGTCGCGCCATTCGGAGGCGGCTTGGATGAATTTCTCGCGGCCGAGGTCGTGGCGCGTCTTGCCTTCCTTCTGGCGGAGTTCCTTCTCGACGCGGGACTGCGTGGCGATGCCGGCGTGGTCGGTGCCCGGGAGCCAGAGGGCGGACTTGCCTTCCTGACGGGCGCGGCGGACCATGATGTCCTGCAGCGTATTATTGAGCAGGTGTCCCATGTGCAGGACGCCGGTGACGTTGGGCGGCGGGATCATCACCGCGAACGATTCGCGGGAAGGGTCGACCTTGCCCTGGAAACAGCCGGCGGCCACCCAGCGGTCGTACCACTGCTGCTCGACGCCCTGAGGTTCGTAAGATTTGGGGATTTCGGCCATCGGAAAGGGGAATGATTAGGCGTTAAGTTGAGGATTGAAAAGAACGGACTAGGCGGGCATCAAGATAGGCAAGCCAGGCCCCATGCAACGGGAGGCCGACGAATCCCGCCAGGTCCGGAAGGAAGCAACGGCAGTCGGTCCGTCCGTGTGCCGTGGCAAGCCTGGCCCCTTGCTTTTCAATCGACGCCTTCCCTTCAATTGGGGGGCGTCCTGCTAGGGCCGGAAAACAGGAAAGGGTGCTATTCGCACCCTTTCGTTCGAAAGACCGAATCGGATTCAGAGCGAGTGGACGCTCGACTTGCTGACGGCCATCGCGGCCTCCTTGAAGGACTCGCTGACGGTCGGGTGGGCGAAGCAGGTGCGGGCCACGTCCTCGGCGCTGCCGCCGTATTCCATGTGGGCGCAGGCGGCGGCGATCATCTCGGAGGCGCCCTTGGCGACCATCTGGACGCCGAGCAGCTTGTCGGTCTTGGCGCAGGCGATCACCTTGACGAAACCGGCGGTGCCGTCGGACGCGATCGCGCGGCCGTTGCCGGCGAGCTGGAACTTGCCGATGGCGACCTCGATGTTCTTGGCCTTGGCTTCGGCTTCGGAGAGGCCGACGCAGGCGACCTCGGGGTCGGTGTAGATGACGCCCGGGATGACGCCGTAGTTCACGTGGCCTTGC
The DNA here is from genome assembly GCA_046091055.1 of Verrucomicrobiota bacterium. Taxonomy (GTDB): domain Bacteria; phylum Verrucomicrobiota; class Verrucomicrobiia; order Opitutales; family UBA953; genus UBA953. The sequence continues at coordinate 7,460 of JBJTAX010000108.1, forward strand.
TTGCCGGCCAGGTTCTCGGCGACCGCGACGCCTTCTTCCTCTGCCTTATGGGCGAGCATCGGGCCGGTGACGACGTCGCCGATGGCGTAGACGCCGGGGAGGTTGGTCTGGAAGTGGGCGTCGATGACGATGCGCCCGCGCTCGTCGAGCTTGAGGCCGGCTTCCTGGGCGCCGAGGCCGGTCGTGTTGGCCTTGCGGCCGACGGCGACGAGGATCTTGTCGGCCGGGAACTCGAGAGGCTTGCCTTCGCGCTCGGCGGTGAGGGCGGAGCCGGCGGCGCTCTTCGTGACGCCGGTGACCTTGGCGCCCAGCTCGAACTTCAGGCCCTGTTTCTCGAAGGCGTTCTGCGCGGCCGTGGCGATGTCGGCGTCGTAGGCGGGCCCGCCGATGCCGGGGAGCATCTCGACGACGGTGACCTGGGAACCGAGGCGGGCCCAGACGGAACCGAGCTCGAGGCCGATGGCGCCGGCGCCGACGACGACCATCTTCTCAGGCACGGCCTTGAGGGAGATGCCATGGTCCGATGAGATGACGGTCTCGCCGTCGAACTTCATGAAGGGCAGCTCGACGGGCACGGAGCCGGTCGCGATGAGGATGTTCTTGGTCTCGAGCGTGCGGTCGCCGGCGGTGGAGCGGACGAGCACCTGGCCCGGCTTCACGAGCCGGCCGAGTCCGCGGACGACCTCGACGCCGCGTTTCTTGAGGAGCGCGCCGACTCCCATGTTGAGCTGCGCGACGACCTTGTCCTTGTTGGCCAGCATCGCGGCGACGTCGAAGGTGAGCTTCTCGGCGCCGACGAGCCCGTGCTTCTTGCCGTGCACGGCGTGCTGGTAGACTTCGGTGGAGTGGAGGAGGGCCTTGGAGGGGATGCAGCCGACGTTGAGGCAGGTGCCGCCGAGGGAGTTGTCCTTCTCCACGAGGGCCACCTTGAGGCCGAGCTGGCCGGCCTTGATGGCGGCGACGTAGCCACCGGGGCCGGAGCCGATTACGACGAGATCGAATTGAGACATTGCGGTAGGAGGAGGGAGAGGGTCAGACGCCGAACAGCAGGCGCTGCGGGTCTTCGATGAACTGGCGCACCTTGACGAGGAAGGTCACGGCCTCCTTGCCGTCGATGAGGCGGTGGTCGTACGAGAGGGCGAGATACATGATCGGACGGATCACGACCTGGCCGTTCTCGGCCACCGGGCGTTCGACGATGTTGTGGAGACCCATGATGGCGGCCTGCGGGTGGTTGAGGATCGGCGTCGAGAGCATCGAGCCGTAGATGCCGCCGTTCGAGATCGTGAACACGCCGCCTTGGAGCTCGGGCAGCTGGATCTTGCCGTCACGGGCGCGCTTGCCGAAGTCGCCGATGGCCTTCTCGATGCCGGCGAAGTTGAGCTGGTCGCAGTCGCGGACGACCGGGACCAACAGGCCTTTGTCGGTGCCGACGGCCACGCCGATGTCGAAGAAGTGGTTCTCGATGATGTCCTCTCCGTCGAGCTGGGCGTTGATCGCGGGGACTTCCTTCATCGCCTGGACGGCGGCCTTCACGAAGCAGGACATGAAGCCGAGCTTGACCCCGTATTTCTTGAGGAATTCCTCGCCATGGCGTGTGCGGAGCTCCATGACCGGGGCCATGTTGACCTCGTTGAAGGTCGTGAGCATCGCGGTCTCGGACTTCGCCTGCACGAGGCGTTCGGCGATCTTGCGACGGAGCGGCGACATGCGCTTGCGCGAGGTGCGGCCGTCGCGCGAAGGGATGGCGACCGGAGCGGCTGGAGCGGCCGGGGCGGGGGCGGAAGGAGCCACGGCCTTGATCGGAGCGGCGCCGGAGAGCGCGGCGAGCATGTCGCCCTTGGTGACGCGACCGGCCTTGCCGGTGCCTTCGACGCCGGCAGGGTCGAGGCCGGTTTCCTCCGCGATCCGACGGACGGCAGGAGAGACTTCGGCGGCGGGGCCGGACTTGGCGGCGACCGGAGCCGAGGCCTTGGGGGCCGGACTCGGAGCGGCGACCGGCGCAGGGGACGTCGCGGCGGGCTTGGCGGCGGGCGCCGGCGCAGAGGGGGCATTGCCGGCGGCGCCGGCCTCGATCGAGGCGACGACCTGGCCGACGACGACGTCGGTACCGGCGTTGACGACGATGGTGATCTTGCCGTCGACCTCGGCGGTGCCTTCGGAGGTCACCTTGTCGGTCTCGTAGGAGAAGAGCGGCTGACCCTTGCGGACGGCGTCACCGGACTTGACCAGCCAGGCGGCGAGCAGGCCCCCGGTGATGGATTCGCCCATGGGAGGGATTTTGACTTCGACGGCCATGAAAATTAGGTGGTCATCAAATTGGAACCCCTTCCGAGCCCTTTCAACGGGGAAATAGCCCTTTAAACGACCTATCAAGGTCGATTGTGGGGTAGTAGGAGGGTTGGACAGACCGACAAACCCAACTACTCGCCCTCATTAGAGGCCAAAGGCCTGCCGGATGACGTCAGCCTGCTCGATCTTGTGGACCGAGAGCGAGCCGACGGCCGGGGAGGCTGCGGCGTCACGGCCGGCGTAGAGCGGACGGATGGAGAGGGTTTCCTCGATGAGCGGAGCCACGAAAGACCACCCTCCCATGTTCTTCGGCTCATCCTGGACCCAGACCACCTTCTTGGGCGAGCCGAGCTCGGCATGGAACTTGGCGAGGGCGGCGGCGTCGAAGGGATAGAACTGCTCTACGCGGACGATGCTCGTCGAGGCGTCCTTGCGGGCCGCGCGTTCGGCGTCGAGCTCGTAGAAGACTTTGCCCGAGCACAGCAGCAGGCGCTCGGTCTTGGCGGCGGGGGCGGCGTCCGGCAGGATGGCGTGGAAGCGGCCGCCGGAGAGTTCGGCGAGCGTGCTCACGCAGGCCTTGTGACGGAGCAGGCTCTTGGGGGTCATCACGACCAGGGGCTTGCGGAGATCCGACTTCACCTGGCGGCGCAGGGCGTGGAAGAGCTGCGCCGGGGTGGAAGGCTGGATGACCTTCAGTTTGTTCTCGGCGCAGAGCTGGAGGAATCGTTCGAGCCGGGCGGAGGAGTGTTCGGGACCCTGGCCTTCGTAACCGTGGGGCAGGAGCATCACGAGGCCGCTGGTCTGGCCCCACTTCGATTCGGCCGACGCGATGAACTGGTCGATCATGATCTGCGCGCCGTTGGCGAAGTCGCCGAACTGGGCCTCCCATAGCACCAACGAATCCGGGGCTTCGAGCGAGTAGCCGTAGTCGAAGCCGAGCACCGCGTATTCCGAAAGGGAGGAGTTGACCAGTTCGATCTCCGCGCCGGCGATCGAGCCCAGCGGGCAGTATTCCGCGTCGTTGGACGGGTCATGCAGCACCGCGTGGCGGTGCGAGAAGGTGCCGCGCTCGCAGTCCTGGCCCGAGATGCGGACCGGGTAGCCTTCGGCGAGGAGGGAGGCCAGGGCGAGGCCTTCGCCGAGGCTCCAGTCGATGTTCGAACCGGCCTTGTAGGCTTCGGCCTTGGCGTCGAGCTGCCGCTTGATCTTCGGATTGGGCGCGAAGTCCGGCGGCGTCTGCCAGAGCACCGGCGCGACCTTGTCGAGCAGCTCGCGGGGGGCCGAGGTGTCCACGGCATGCTCGTAGGCGGAGCGGAAGGGGCGCACGCCGACGGGCTTGGTCTTGCGCTCCTCGACCTCGGCGGCGACGGCGGCCTGTGCGCGGTCCTGCGCGGCGTTGAGGAGGATGTCGAACTCCGTGCGCAGGGCGATGAGCTCGCCGTCGGGCGCAGACGTGGATTCCGTAAGCCGGGCGGCGTAGAGCTCGGCGGTCGTCGGGTGGACGGCGATCTCACGGTAGAGCACCGGCTGGGTGAACGCTGGCTCGTCGGTCTCGTTGTGGCCGTAGCGACGGTAGCAGACGATGTCCACGACGGCGTCGGCACCGAACTTCTGTCGGTAGTCGAGGGCGATCTCGGCGGCGAGGACGACGGCGTCGGGGTCGTCACCGTTGGCGTGGAAGATGGGCGATTCGGTGAACTTGGCGATCTCGGTGCAATGACGGCCGGTGCGGGCCTCGTCGGGGTTCGTGGTGAAGCCGTCCTGGTTGTTCGAGACGATGTGCAGCGTGCCGCCGACCTGGTAGCCTTTGAGGGAAGCGAGGTTGAGGGTCTCCATGACCACGCCTTGGCCCGCGAAGGCGGCGTCGCCGTGCAGCAGGCTCGGCAGGACCTTGGAGCGGTCGGCGCCGCCCTGCAGGTCGACGAGCGCGCGGGCGCGGCCGAGGACGACGGGGTTGACGGCTTCGAGGTGGCTCGGGTTGAAGGCGAGGGTGACGCCGATCTCCTTGCCGTCGACGACGCGGGCGCCC